>CAXSIG010000018.1:3090-20469 GCA_964237255.1 uncultured Bryobacteraceae bacterium | reverse complement strand
GTGATGAGCGTGTTCATGATCCCGAAAGCCGCCACCACCACGATGAAGAAAAGGAGGAAATACATCACCGTGCGCTCGAGCCGGACCGCTTCGAAAAATTGATTGTTCATCTCGATCCAGGTCTGCGCGAACTCCGGCGGCGTCAGATATTTTTCGATCTCGCGTTTTACTTGATCGGCCGCGTAAGGATCGACTGTCCTGACGGTTAATCCCTGCAACGCGTCGCCCAGATTATACAACTCCTGGCCCACATAAATCGGCACGAGCAGGAATTCGGAGTCGTGCAGATAATGACCCGTTTCGAAAATGCCCGTGACCGTCAACTCCTTCGGCAAAACGACGTCGCGCAATTGCTCGACCGCTTCTTGTTCTTCCGCGCCGCTTTTGTTCTCCAGCTTCTTAATTCCGTCCAGGATCTGGCTCAGATTTCCCGGCGAATAAACGGTCAGCTTATCGCCGACGTCGATCTGTAATTTGCGCGCAAGCTCGACGCCGAGAACGGCCTTGTCGCCATCGAGATCGAGGCTGCCTTTCTTAATGAATTTCTGCAGCGGAATGACCTTCTCTTCCTGCTCGGGATCAATCCCGCGGATCATCGGCGCAAGCCGGCGCGTCTCAAATTCCACGATGACCGGCCCCTGCACATACGGCGCGGTCGCGACCACCCCCGGAGTATTGCGAATCTTCACCGTCAGATCGCGCCAATCGTGCAAGACGTCTTCGCTCGAAACCAAAATGTGCGCTTCCCAATCGATCACCTTCTGCCGGAGCTCGCGATCGAACCCAGTCATGACCGAGATGACGAGAATGAGCACCGTCACGCCGAGCGTCACGCCGAGCACCGAAATGAGCGTGATGATCGAAACAAAGGTGCGCTTCGGTTTGAGATAACGAAGCGCGAGAAAAAGACTGAAAGGCAATTTCAAAGCGCGCATACGGTCGACCGAATCGCCGACGATGCCAGCGTGAATCGCGCGGATTGGCTTCCGGGGAGAAATTTGTCAGCGGACATCATTTGTGTCGCGCTCCCTCGGAAAGAGCGCGCTCGCCGATTCAAGAAAGAAGGGAACGCCCGCGCTGAATGCGGGCACGGGCGTTCCGCCTACCTTGCGCTTCCGTGGATTTTACTGCGCGCAACTTCAGTTAAGGAAGGGTCCGAATGATATGCCTGAACTCATTAGAACCAAACAGCCTCTGCCAGCTCTCACGGCTTACTCGCGGCAGCGGCTGCCTATTATGACTAAGGACAAGTAAAGCCTAAAGCGTGCCACAATCTCCCCCGTCGAATCTCGCTTTAACTCTGCCGGGAAAGCCATCTTCCGTCGGGTATGGACGATTCGTTAGGTCTTCAACGGCGGGCGGCCGCCAGCGTGTCCACGTAGTGCAGACTGTGCAGAAGGTGCGGATGAAACCGGCGAATTCGCGATCGAACCCAGTCGTGACCGAGATGACGAGCATGAGCACGGCAAAAAAGCTCGATGACCGAAAACAAAAGAAGGTTGCGCGCCCCCCGATGATTCCTCAAGAATTCCGAATCGATGAATCCAAACAAAGCACTTTGGGAAAAGGGCGATTTCACTCGCTTGGCTGCGACCATGCGCGGGAGCGGGGAAGAATTAGTTCAGCGACTCGGGATTACAAAGGGACTGAAGGTTCTCGACCTTGGCTGCGGCGACGGAACCACTGCTTTGCCTGCGGCGAAGTTCGGAGCCGATGTCCTGGGCGTAGATATCGCGCGCAATCTAGTGGAGGCTGGGAATAAGCGCGCGGCGGAACAGGGCTTGAGTAATTGCCAGTTTCAGGAAGGTGATGCTTCTAATCTGGAGCAGCTGGGGGATAAGTCCTTCGATCTCGTGATCAGTATCTTCGGCGCGATGTTTGCGCCTAAGCCATTCGAAGTGGCGAAAGAAATGGTGCGGGTCACGCGGCCAGGTGGACGGATTGTCATGGGTAACTGGATACCTAACGACCCGACGCTGGTGGCGCAGGTTTTGAAGATCAGCGCGAACTACACACCGCCGCCGCCGGAAGGTTTTGTCAGCCCGATGACGTGGGGGATAGAAAGCAATGTCCTCGAGCGCTTCGGCGCGGCCGGAGTTCCGGCAGAGAAAATCTCTTTCGCGCGCAAAACATTCACCTTCGAGTTTCCCGGTACGCCGTCGGCTTTTGTGGATGAGTTTCGAAAGTATTACGGGCCTTCCATGAATGCCTTCGAGGCTGCGGAGAAGAACAATCGCGCGCCGGATTTGCAGAAGGAATTGGAGGACTTGTTCGCCAGCCAGAATACGAGTGCGAACAAGGAAAGCACGTCGGTTCCGGCAACTTTCCTGCTAACAACGGTTAACGTCTAAGTTAGTCTGGACTAAGAAGGTCCAACACTGTGGATCTCACACCAGCCGACGCGGGAGAAAGCGCGCGCAAGCGCATTGCCTCGCGCTTACTTCCGTTTCTATTCCTTCTTTACGTCGCAAACTATCTCGATCGCACAAACATCGCTTACGCGACGCTCGGGATGAAAGGCGAGCTAGGACTAACCGACTCGGTCTTCGGCACGGCCAGTGGGATCTTCTTTATCGGCTATCTAGGACTACAAATTCCCGGCGCGCTCCTGGTGGAGCGCTGGAGCGCGCGGCGTTTGCTTGCCCTGACCCTGATCACTTGGGGCGCGCTTACCGCCTTGACCGGTCTTGTGCGCACACCTACGCAACTTTACGGCGCGCGCTTCCTGTTAGGCGCGGCGGAAGCGGGCTTCTTTCCCGGGGTAATTGTTTATCTGTCGCACTGGTTTGTTACCCAGGATCGGGCGAAAGCCGGCGCGCGATTCATGTCGGCAATCCCGATCGGCTTCATTCTCGGCGGCCCGATTGCCGGATTGATCTTAGGTGTGAACTGGCTCGGCATCGCGGGTTGGCGCTGGCTCTTTTTGTTCGAAGGAATTCCAGCAATCACATTGGGAATCGCGACGCTCCTGTTCCTGCCGGATCGACCGGCTGAGGCGCGTTGGCTGCGCGAGGACGAACGTGCCTGGATCACTGCGCGGCTAAGCGAAGAGTACGCGGCGAAAGCGCACGCCGGGCAAATGACTCTTTGGCAAACCCTGCGTCATCCGGCCGTGCTCACGCTCACGCTCGGCCTCTTCTTTACCTATAGCGGCGGCTATGCCTTCTGGTTCTGGGAGCCGACCATGCTTCAGCGTTTCACCGGTTGGAGCATCCTGCGCGTAAGTTGGTTCGGATCGCTTATCTTCGGGGCGGGCCTGGCCGGAATGCTCTTGTTAGGCTGGAACTCCGATCGCACCCGCGAGCGCCGCTGGCATTTCGCCGTTCCGCAACTAGTAGCCGCGCTCGCGTTAAGCGCGTGGTTTGTCCTACCTCATTCAAATGCGTTGCTTGTCCTCTTGTTCGCGTTGACCGGCTTCGGCACGGTCGCGTATCTGCCTTCCTTCTGGGCCCTGCCCTCGACCTTTCTGACCAGCTCAGCCGCAGCGGCCGCCATCGGGTTCATCAATTGCACCGCTAGCATCGGCGGTTTCTTCGGTCCGAAAATGATCGGTAACCTCAGCCAGCGCACCGGCTCCTTTGACGCTGGCTATATGTTGATGATCGCATGCTGGATCGTTGCTTCGCTGCTGGTCCTGCTTTGTCCGCACGCCAAGTCTCAGCCTAACGAATCTACCTAACGAGTGAGCGCCACATCAAACGGTGCGCCGGTTTTCGCCCGAATTTCATCGACCGTGGCGTCGGAATGAATCTCCGTCAGGACCAGCCCGCCGCCTTCCTTCACTTCAAAGACGCAGAGGTCGGTGATGATGAGATTGACGCATCGCTTGCCGGTGATCGGTAACGTGCATTCCTTGAGAATCTTCGGGGTGCCGTCCTTCGAAGTGTGTTCCAACACCGCGACCACGCGCTTCACGCCGGCGACCAAATCCATCGCGCCGCCGGGGCCTTTGACCATCTTGCCCGGGATCATCCAGTTCGCGATGTCGCCGCTATCGGTTACTTCGAACGCGCCGAGGATCGCCAGATCGATGTGCCCGCCGCGGATCATCGCGAACGAATCCGCGCTCGAGAAAAACGCCGAGCCCGGCCGCGTCGTGATCGTCTGTTTGCCGGCGTTGATCAAATCCGCGTCGACGGTTTCTTCCGTCGGAAACGGTCCGATGCCTAACAAGCCGTTCTCGCTTTGCAGCGTCACATCCATGCCTTCGGGAATGTAATTCGCCACCAACGTCGGAATGCCGATGCCAAGGTTCACGTAGTAACCGTCGCGCAATTCCTGGGCGGCGCGTTTCGCCATCAGATCGCGCACGGTCGAGCCGGCCTTCGCCACCGCCGTGCCCTGCACCGTGCGGAACTCGATCCGCTTCTCGTATCTTTCTCCCTGAAGAATCCGATCCACGAAAATGCCCGGCGTATGAATTTGATCCGGCTCGAGCTCGCCCACCTCGACCAGCTCCTCCACTTCCGCCACGCACACCTTCCCGCAACTCGCGATCATCGGGTTAAAATTCCGCGACGTTTTCCGGTAAATCAGGTTGCCCGATTTATCGCCCTTCCACGCTTTCACCAGTGAGAGCTCAGCTTTGATCCCCGGCTCGAGGACGTAATCTTTGCCGTCGAATTTCTTCGTCTCCTTGCCTTCGGTTAGCTTCGTGGCGAAGCCCGTGCGCGTGTAAAAACCGGGGATGCCCGCGCCGCCCGCGCGCAACCGTTCCGCCAGCGTCCCCTGCGGGATCAACTCCAGATCCAGCTCGCCCGAAAGCACCTGCCGTTCGAATTCCTTGTTCTCGCCCACATACGACGCCATCACCTTTTTCACCTGGCGCGCCGGCAGGAGCACCCCCATGCCGAAGCCATCCACGCCCGCATTGTTGCCCACAATCGTCAGCCCCTTCACCCCGCTCTCATGCAATGCCGCGATCAAATTTTCCGGAATCCCGCATAGCCCAAACCCGCCCGCGGCGATCGTCATATTGTCGTGCAGCAGGCCGTCGAGAGCCGCCTTGGCGTCGGAGTAAACTTTGCTCATGTCAGGCGAGTCTAAGCACGATTACGCGAAGGGACACGCATGAATTGCCGGACGCGTGTATTGCGATCGTTCCCAGTCTCCTTTAATCTTCGCGGTGCGCTCCTAGCGGGAATGAAAGCCCGGTTTAAACGTACGCTTAGCAACATCATGAAAACCTACCTCGTACGGGCGCTCGCCCTCCTTCTTCTTGTTCCCAGCGCTCTCCTGCAGGCGCAGGTGCAACGCGTGACTTTTGCAGGGAGCGTCCACGAATTGCCTGCCGCGCAGAAAACTACCCTGCACGCAATGACCGCGGCGCACCTGGGAGACAATGTAGGTTTCAACATTCCCCTGGTGCTGCGCAACCAGGTTGAGTTGGAAGCGCGAGTCAGCGCAGGTGAAGTGCTTTCCGGGAAAGAGCTTCGAGCAAAGTATTTCCCGCTCCAGAGCGACTACGATGCCGTGGCGGCGTGGTTGAAAAGCGAGGGCTTTACGGTGGACGCGATAGGTAACACGAATCTCGCCGTCTTCGCTCACGGCACGGTGGCGCAAATCCAAAACTCATTCCAGTTAACCATGGGCTTGGTAACCGCAAAGGGAGCCGACCAGCCGGTTGCGCTTACTGCCCCGAGCCTGCCTGCCGCTCTCGCGAGACCAACGCTGGGCGTGAGCGGCTTGAGCTACCGCCGCCCGCAGAGTCGCCTTGTCCATCCCGCCGGAGGCACGATCGCCCAGCCGGATGCAGTTCCATCCGGTGGCTATCATATTAACCAACTAGCCACGGCTTATAGCGGCACCAATCTCACCGTTAATGGCACTCAACTGACCGGCGCAGGCCAGACCATCGCCATTGAGGCTTACGTCAACGTCAAGACTGCGGACCTAACTACTTTCTGGAACGCCAACGCCGTCACTCGCACCGGCACAGTCACGACCATTAACGTCAACAACGCCACCTTGGCGACCGACGCCGGTGACATCGAGGAAAATGCGCTCGACGTGGAATGGGCCAGCGGGATGGCTCCCGGCGCGAACGTGGTCGATTACGCCACCAGCTATGACAATAACGATTCGCCGGAACGCATCTATAACCGTGTAATTACCGATGCCTCGGCCGCGGGCAGCACCGTTCATCAACTCTCCAGTTCCTATGGCCCAACTGAAGCCGAGCTAACCAGCACTGAGCTGGCCGCCTTTAACCAAATCTTCCTCTCCATGACTGCCGCCGGTTGCACCTACATCAATGCCACAGGTGATGTGGGAGTCTATCCCGTGGAGGCGTACGGCGTCTTCCCGTATGCGCTGGGTGTGGGCGGCACGGCGTTGCAGGTCGATACCACGACCTTTGCCCGGACGACGGAGACCGGCTGGTCCGGCTCCAGCGGCGGCGTGAGCGCGAACTACGCCCACCCTGCGTGGCAGGTGGGAACAGGCACGAACTCCGCCCTCAAGCGGCAATTTCCCGACCTCGCATTGGCCGCGAGCCCGAGCACTCCGGCCTACTTTGTTTATACCACCACCAGCCAGCATATCAGCACGGTGGGCGGCACGAGCTGGAGCGCGCCGACCTTCGCGGGTTTCATGGCACTGATCAATCAAGGCCGCGCGCTGAACACTCCGTCGCGGGGAGCGCTCGGCTTTTTGAATCCCCGGATCTACCCGCTAATCCTGACGTCGAACTTCTTTGACGTGACCAGCGGGAACAATACCTCCGGCAGTCACACAGGCTATAGCGCGACTACCGGCTACGATATGATCACAGGCGTGGGCGTGCCGAATGTCAGCACGCTGCTCACTACCTCGCTCGGGCCGACGATCTCGAGCTTCACTCCCAGCACGGGCGCGGCCGGGACGAGCGTAATCATTACCGGAACGAATTTCTACGCCGGGCCGACAGCGGCGCTGAGCGTGACCTTCAATGGCACCGCCGCCGCAAGTGTGACGGTGAATAGTCCCACGCAGATTACCGCAGTCGCGCCATCGGGTGTTACTGCGGGACCGATCGTAGTTACCTCCTTCGCCGACAGCGCGGCCAGCTCGACCAACTTCACCCCAGGCATGCCCGACGCGCAGGCCAGCAGCACACCTCCCGCCACGGTCAATCAGGACGACAACGGCGATGTGTTCACGCTTACGGTCTCCAACGTCGGGACCTTGGCGACCAGCGGGACGACCAGTGTGACCGCGACCCCCGGCGATGGCTTGTTTATCTCCGATGTCAGTGGCTCAGGCTGGACTTGCTCGACTACCGCAGGCAGCGGTGGCATCTGGACCTGCACGCGCCCCGATGCGCTGCCTGTGGGTAACAGCTTTCCGGTCTTGACCGCCTTGGTCAACGTCAGTCCGAATGCTAGCAGCGGGTCGTTCGTCTGGCACGTAGTCGTCTCGGGCGACACCAATGGGGTGAACGACTACTCCAATCAAAGTTTTGCCATCAACCCCGTCGCCTCCACCCCGACGCAGCAGTGGCGTTATCAGTATTTCAACACCACCGCGAACATCGGCGACGCTGCGGACACGGCCAACCCAGCCGGCGATGGGATCATCAATCTGCTCAAGTATGCCCTCGGGCTCGACCCGACCAAGCCGGAACCCAGCCCGCTCAGCGCAGACATCAGCACGGGCTACCTACGGCTGACGGTGCCAAAAAATCCTAACGCGACCGATCTTAGCTACGCCGTGCAGGTCAACGGCGACCTGAATGACCCGGCGGGTTGGACGACTGACGGGACCATCGTGGAGCAGAATACCGCCAGCACTCTGGTAGTGCGTGATAGCACGCCGGTCAGCGGCGGGGTGATGCGTTTCATTCGCCTGCAGGTCTCACGGTAGCGGCAACGCCAGCTATTAGCCGGCCAAGCGCTACTACGGTAGCCGGAGCTCGTGCCCATAGATTGGTAAGAGTTAGACTAGCTAAGAAACAAGAAAGGCGGGACCGCAGTCCCGCCTTCCAGCTACCCCTACGTTAGGAAGAAACTTTACCAGTCCTAGCCCGCGACCAGGCGATTCCCATTCGCCGCGTGCGCGCCGTTGCTTGCCGTTGCCGTTCATGCCGGTAGAAGCATCCGCGTCGATCGTCGCCGGGCTCGCTGCCAACGAAGAGAGCGTCACCGCTGGGATTGTCTCCCCCTTCTTCCGTTTCGCCGCGCGTTGCACGTGGCTCGCCGTCTTCCAATCGCCCAGCACCGTCGCGTTGCCTTTGTAGAAATTCTGGATGAACGCATTCAGCTGCTTCACCTTCGTCATCGCCTGGCGGAGCAGGGGACCGAAAGTCGCCGTCGCGCCCGCGTGCGTTTGCGTCCCGGTGCCCTTCGATTCATCCGCTTCTTCAGCCGCCCGCCTAGATGCTCCCTCGCCTCTGTCGAATTTATTCCGCTGCCGGGGGCGTTGGCGAAAAAAAATCCGCCAGATGTCGCCTCGATTTCCATCTTCGCGGATCGTGCTCGGCAGAGGCAAACTCTACTCGCTCTATGCCAGAAGTGGGCGCCGAGCCAGGGATTCGCCCGGCTCGACGCCCACCCGTTAGGCTTTCGTTAGGTTATCCTTAACTGCGGCCGGTTTTGCGGTGACCGTTCTCGGTCGCATGACCGTTCCCGTTCGGTCGCGCAGGCGCCAGCAGTTCGACCGCTTTCGTTTCCGCGGCTGCGGTCACGATGGGCTTTGCACCTTTGTTCACCGGCGGCATGGTGAACTGGATCGGATCGCTCAGCACACCTTGCAGCGTGTCGTTCACACCCTGCACGGCGAATTGCATGGTCTGCCCAGGCATCACATTGTCGACGCTGGCCATCGGTTCCGTCGTGCTCGCGACCAGTCGATAATCGACCTCCACGCCGACGATGAACCCGCGCCAGCGGAAGCGCGTCGCCAAAGCGAGCGCATTGCATTGCAGGATAACATTACCCATCTCATCCAGGTGCGCACTGAGACCGGTCGGTTTACCCGGCGTCGAGCTTGCGCCCGGCATCTGCAGGCCGAACCCGAGCCAGCGTGGATCGAGCGAGTCGAGCTTGCCTTCCAGGTTCTTGATTAGCGCCGTAGCAGAAGCCGCCAGCGGATCGTAGGCTAATTGCCAGGCCGTGCCGGCATCGTCGAAAGCCATGTCCTCATCGGTCACTGCCTCCTGCGTTAGTTCCACGGTCGCGATCAACGCCGTGGCCTTGGCCGCGGTGACGCCGGTGCTGGGTGATTGGTAGCCTGGATTGTCTTTAAAGAAGCTCTCGAGCGACGCGATCAACGTCAGGCGATCCGCCACCGTGGAGGGGATCGCCGTGGTCGCACGGATGAAACCCGCTTGCGCCCAGGCCGTGGACCAGCGTAACCCGAGAATCGGGACCAGCGCCAGACGCGCCGCGAGCAGCCAATCATAGACGGCTGAAGTAGCCGCCTGATAAGCGTCCGACGCTTTCTGGCGCACACTGCGCGCCTTATTGTAGGCGTTATCTGCCGCAATAAACGGAGCCAACTGCGCCTCCATCTCCTCTGCCGTTACCATCGTCACCGGCACACTCGCACCGATTTTTTTGATCCCTCCGATCATCTTTCTGGCGAGGCTGATCAAAAGCCCGCCATTCCTTGGCGTCTTATTAGATGCCATCTTTGTTTGTTATCATTGTGTAAATGATCTCCTGTTTGTGTTGATGCATTCGGCTCACATATGGAAGCCGGGATGCGCCGGAGAAACGAGCAGTGCGAGTACCATCTTATAGAAATACTGGATTTTATGGGCATTGATTGCCCACATTTCTAAAAAGATGCAAATCAATGCCCTCGAAAAGGCATCCCTGCGAAAAGGAAGGCAATTTGAACCTTTAAAATTGCATCCCTGCGAAAAGGAAGAGGATTCGAAGCCTTAAAATGGCGTCCCTGTGCAAGGGAAGTCGATTCAAACCTTCGAAAAGGCGTCCTCGTGAGAAGGAAGGCGATTCGAACCTTTGAAATGCCGTCCCTGCGAGAGGGAGACCGCTTCAATGGCACGAACCGCCTGCGTTCCCGTCCTGAGGCATTCTTAAAGCTAAGAAAGGCTCGTGGGACGGATGTCGTACGCTTCTTTGCGGTGAAAGGTTCGAAGGCGGCGGTCTCGTGGCATGAAAGAGTCTAAGGGCGACTGGCGGGCTCGACCTGCCATGCCTGAGTTCGCAGAATAGGAAGTTGCCAGGGACGACTGGCTCCAAGTCTATCAACTGCGGAACGCGCCGGCGCCGGCGCCTGCAAACTCCGGGGAGCGCACGCGCCTCGCGTGGTCCGTTCGGCGCCTCGCCGAACGGCGAACAAAAGCTTGGCTCCTCTGAAGCCTGTCCCGTAAAGTGCGCTCTACCAAGTCATCGCCCCCCTGATCGCCTCGGGATCGACACCAGCAAGCGGTCCTCCGGCGCCAAGGTGAATACAGTCATGATCACCGACCCGGACGGCAATCACATCGCCTTCGCGGAAGCGATCGACCGAAGCATGGCGCGCTCGTGCGGTGGCGGCGGAGGAACGCGGCTTTGCCCGCCAAACCCTGGGCGTGATAGACGAAAAATTGTTCGCCTCTAAAGGCGAACATTTGTCTAATACGAGTTAGGCGTAGGCGAATCCAGCCGACTCAACCAATTCAAAACAAACCATGACAACATTACTCAAAGACCAGTTCGGCCACCTTACTTACGACGCAGCGAAGAAGTTTATTCGACTCGACTGGTTTCCTGCGACCGCCGACATGACCGCGGACGACTCAAGCACACTCTCACGGTTGCTGCCGATGCGGTGCTCGCTCACTCCGTCGAAGGTATTCTCGTGGACGCGCGCGACTTGCGCCCCAACTCTGCGATGAGTGAGGTGTATGAATGGCGCGTGCAGAACATCGTCCCGAAATACAATAAGGTCCTCAAACGCTTTGCCTGGCTGGGCTCCGCTGAACTGGCGGAACTGCCCGGCGGAGGCAACGCCTTTTCGAACGAAGGCGAGACTTATGAGAACCGATGGTTTCGCGACGAGGCGGCAGCCGTGTCATGGGCAACAACCAACGCTTAACCAGGCGATGGAGCGAACCCCGGCAAGGGCGACGCAGTTGCAATCGTTGCGGCTCGTCCCGCCGCGTCGCCGAGCTTGGTAGTGTTAGCCCGATGCGCGAGCAGATCCGCAGGGAGATTGAGGCCATCGAACCCATGGATGCGGTGGAGCGCGAGCATCGTGCGGACGCGCTGGCCTGGATCGCTTCCGGCGCCGAATTGTTTCGGGTCGCGAAGCCGGCGTGCCCACCCAAGCACCTGGTTGCTTACTTTGTCGTCACCGAGAGCGAGCGGCCGGGGGCCAGCCGGTGGAGCCACCCGGTGGAGCCGGCCCGCCCCCGGGCCGGAGCCTCTCGCCCGGACAAACCCGCCTATCGCCCCTGCGCACGAGCTTGCGCCGCCGCTCATGATTACGTGCGATCAAACCGTCGGTTTGACCGCCGGCCATACGGATGTCCGTCTGTGGTAGGTGGTGCGCACCGCGCTCAGTTCGGTCCTGAAGCGTGACGAGGAAGAGTTCACGGAGGTCCGGTGGTTCGACTTTGCTGATCCCCCATTCGAGCGCAGCAATCCATCGCTGCCTCGGCTCCTGGCAAAGCTCAGGCCTAACCAGGCGATGCACCGAGTGCACAACCACGTCAGCCAAGTCTGACGGCGAGGATCGACAAGTCATCGCCCACCTCGTTCGCCTCGGGTCGACACCAGCGAACGGTCCTCTGGCGCAAAGGTGGAAACGGTTATGGTCACCAACCTGGACGGCAATCATATCGCCTTCGCGGGAATCGGATTGACCAAAGTGTGGCGCGCTAATATAACAAAGACGGGCAGCCTCCCGTTCTGTACGAACGGCCGGTTTCTGGTTGTACGAGCGGGCACCTACATGTCCTACAGGAACCAATTATCCCATCAAAATGGACGCTGACGACGAGATACCCTCTGTGAATAGACCGTTTGTTGAAATGGCCCAGCAATTGAGAGCCATCTCCTATCAGGTCAGTAAGCTCAACGAAGACTTGGTATCGATAAAATCAGACATCGGCGCAACCAAGCTAGCCGTCAGTAAGATTCCAACAGCTAAAAGTGACGCCAGCAGCTCGGTGTTCTTTGCCTCGATCCTTCTAGCCCTTATCATCGCACTGACTTCCAATCCTTTGAAATCCACTCACGTAACGCATCTTATGTCAAGGATTCCAGGTGACAGCGACGCGGATAAGGCTGCTAAAAAACTCACCAGCGACTACATCTTACCACACCTTGCGCCCAATTTGCTCTCATACGAATCCTATTACTTTTGCTCGGTCACGAAGCTGAAATTAGACGACACGGAAATTCCGTTGACTTTCGGTATTTTTGGAAACGTCTTCGACTATGGAACCCCCGAGGAGGTTAAGGAAAAACTCGATAAACTACGAGAGTAACTGCGGGGATGCTTGCGGCAATTCAGGCTGTCAATTTGAGGAGAGAAAAACCAAATGGAGTCAAAACTTAATAGCGTAAACTCCGGGTCGAGCACTTTCCGACCGAGATATATGATTATAGTAAGCTTTGCCCCCTTATCTCCCAGCGAACGGTCTCCAGCGCAAAGGTGAAAACGTTCGTGATCACCGACCCGGACGGCGATCATGCCGCCGTCGCGAAAGCGATTGACCAAGGCATGGCGCGCTGATGCCGAGATTCACAGACTGGCGCTCAAGTCATGTCGTATCCTTAAACTCTCCACCCTGGATCGGCTCTGTGGTAATCGCCGCGAGAATCGCTCACCAATCTCTTGATAAGAAAGCGTGATTTCTGCTCGCGTTCGAAGAGGAAAGCGGTTTTAGCTACCGCTCCACTACAGTGAATCGTCACCGAACGCCAGAATGGCAGCGCTACTCCCGAATGAGAGAGCGCCGAGAATCAAAAGCTAGAGCCCGCTTCGACGCTTATTCCAAGATTCGAAATGCCGCAGGAGGATTAGACCAGATTCCGCGGGCTCGAAAAGGTAGTTCGAAGCCTATCGCTCGCTCTGTTGTGCGCGCGCCAAAGCACTTTTCGCTTTTTGGAAACTACGAAGAAACCAACGCTTTTCTAAATGAGGTCCGAGACCTTCTGACCAAAGGCAAAAAAATCTTTGTGGAACTTTCACCAATTCAAGAGACCACTGTTGAGACTGTGCTTGTTCTGCTAGCGATCATAAAAGACGTAGGGGGTCGAAAGTCTTCGAAACGGGTTAATGCGGCAGTGGGAAACACTCCGCTTGCTGAGAGCGTTGCGGGTCGAATGTTTTTGCAATCGGGCTTCTTCGAACACGTTCCCAACAACGTTCCTCCTAAGCAACTCGAAGGCTGCCAAGGCACGATGGGAACTCGAAAGGGTACACGCGTTAGCACTGACTTAGCTGACGGGCTTACAAAGAAAGCGGCCGAGGCCGTCTTTGGAAAACGCCGATATTTGCCAGGAGTCTATCGCACCTTCATCGAGTTGATGGGCAACACTCGGCAGCATGCAAACCCGAAGGAGGAACAGACAGAGCTTTGGTGGGCTATGGTGTATGTAGACAAAGCCGAGCAATCGGCACAATTTGCGTTCTACGACGCGGGAGTGGGAATTCCTCGGTCATTTCGTGGACGAATGGCGGAATTGCTGGCAACGCTGGGGCTAGGACAAACGGACCCAGAACTGCTGATGCTTTTGATAGAGGGAAAACTCCGATCTCGAACCAAGCTGAATTATCGGGGAAAAGGTCTGCCTGCAATTGCCAAGGCTCTTGAGCGCGGGCAGATTGGCCGGCTGCGCATCCTGACGAACGGCGTAATGGCACATGTCGAAAAGAATCGCTTCACCCCTCTGGCCGAGCCCTTCCTCGGTTCATTGATTTCATGGGAGCTTAAGCCACATAATGATCACTATAAAGATCAGTGAATACTCGACAACTCCGGGCCATCGGAGCCGCGACGACGGTCCATTTTCCGGCGACGAATTTTTGGAGAACCATCTTCGTCCGAAGTTTCTGCAAGCTCGAGAGACGAACTCGCGCATCACGGTCGATCTTGATGGGACTGCGGGATATGCAACTTCATTTCTTGAAGCAGCTTTCGGTGGTCTTGCCCGAGAATTCCCGGTCGAGGAAGTCCTTCAAACTATTGATTTTGTCTCGCAGGATGAGCCTTATCTGCCGACAGAGATAAAGGACTACATCAGGGAAGCTCGCGATTAATATGTTCGCACGCTGGGGCATTTGTGGCTTGCTCCTTGGCGTTGGGTTTGTAATTGGCTTGGGCTACGCCAGCTGTTCCTCTATTGCAATTGAACCGACTGTCACCATCGGGCAGTTGCTACAGTGCTTGGTAACCCTTGGTCTTGCTCTTGTCGTATCGAAGTGGTGGAGAGATGCGCATTTCCGTACGGATACGGCGAAGGATTTACTCCTCGCTGGCTTGGACCGCGTGCGGACTAACGCAGCAGAAGTTGAGGTAGATTTCAAAAAACTGTGCAGCGGCCCGTGGGTGCAATCGGTGTTCCAAGACGTAATAACGAAAAATCGCCTGCTTAGTAACTCGATCAGCGAAATTGATGCGACAGCGAGGGCGGTTTTCCGCGCAACGCCGTGCAGGGAGTTGAGGTCGGCCGCATTTGATTTGAAGCGTGCGACCACTTCAGTCGGTCCGAAAACACTGAAGCAATATTCTTCGATCGATTACGCCTGCGCCCGTTTTAGTCTCGCAGTTTCTGTTACCCAAGTTGCGATTCTCCACCTATGACTAACCGTCGTCATTGCTTAAAATAGAGAACGCTTGATCGGTGGGGAACAAAAGGGGTCGCGCCAACTATCGACACTCCTCGATCGCGCGGTCGGCCATGACTTGGAGTCGCCGCAAAATTGGCAGTGTCAGCTAATGTTCAAACTCTTGGCCAGGGGGAGATTGGGGTCGGTCTGTGAATCTCAACATTTTGAGACGCACCGGCGAGCGAGATTCACGGACTGACCCACAAGCGTCCCGTGTTTCGTGCTTTCAACCTCGCTGCGATTACGCTACCGCATTAGCCTGTGGAGAATTCGTTGCAGAAGACAGTAAGTGGGGCCTCCGCCGATTATTCGGGAAAGGTACGTTCCGTGATTCAGACGGTGACAGGTGGGGCGCTAGGAATCGTATTCTGTTTGTATGCAATCGGCTTCGTCATCATAAACAGCTTCCTCGGGAAATATGGCGTTCGAGCCGGTGCTGTTTTCACATTTGATTATGTCGCCGCCGCGCTGTGTTACATCATTTTTGTGGGATGTGTCGCAGGCCCCGTGTGGATCATGTACTACGGCGCGATTCGAGCGCACGCAGTTCAGTCGCTCGGCAGGTGGTTCTGGGCGACCGTGATTGTTTGGAACGCGCTGATTACCATCTTTCGCCAGCTCTACTTCCCTGAAACGCAAATACTACCTTTGTGGTCGCGGATTCAGACAATCATCGTCCTGATAGCAATTGGACATCTTATTCTTTACCTAATCGCGCGTAAGAGGAAAAAACGGTGGGCTGAACGATTGCTGCCGATTTTGAGTAGCGAATTGTTCGTGCCTTTGTATTTGGCCCTCGTTGGAGTTGTGGGTATAATCGGTGAGGAAAACGCTAGTGGCTGGTTCATTTCCGGCGCTTTCCTTCTTTTCAGTAGCCTGACTATACTAGCCGGGACGTCGACGCCGATCTGGGATTTAAAGGAGCATCTTAGTCGCTGGGAAATTCAGGGATTACTATGCATTCTCTTTGTATGTGTCGTTCTGGTGAACGCAGGCCAATTCGGAAAAACGCAATACGCTCTTCTTCCTACTGTTGTCGGCGGAGGTAGGCCGACGACGATCTCAATCAAGACACAACTTGCAACGGACGAGAACGCAAAGGCACTCCGATTGCCGGTGGAGAATGGACTGATCGGACCTGTGCTCCTACTCTATCAGTCTTCTTCTGAGGTGTGCGTGGTCAGTAAGGATGATTACGAAAAGGCCTCGGGTGGTGCAGTGCTGCTAAGGCGAGACTTAATCGATTGGATGGCGACCTCACACGTGGAAAAGAAAGCGAAGGCCTCACCGTTGCCAACCCCAAGGGAACCGCGAAATCCTGCTCCAACTACTACACCGAATCCCGCACCAAAATCTGACTCAGCCGGATCGCCATCGGTATCTCCTACGGAGGCAGCAACTCCCAATTAGAGAAATGGAGAAGAAAGGGGCGGGGGGGGGCAGAGCTACAGACCGTCAGCTTTCGCCTCAAGGCCGAGTTGCTCGCGCATGGTTTCCACGCGTCGCTTCATGATGGCTCAATCGTTCACCCCAATGTCGGTGAACTTGTAGGCGCCGTTTACTTTCTCGAAGGTAAAGATCTCTTCGCCGCAAAAGACGCTGTAGCTATCCCGGTCTGGTTCTTTGACCCGCTTGGCGGTGGCGAGACATTTCCGCACCGCGCGCGTGAAGGTGGATGGATACTCCTTCAGGAAGGCCGCTTTTGAGAACTGTCCGTTCTCGTAGAACTGCCGAAGATCGCTCAGCGCGATGATCGCCTCCGGGTCATTCTTGGCCACGGCGCTTTGGAATTCCTTCCAGAAGGCCGCGAATGATTCCGCTGGCCGCGGCGGATCTTTCGCCTCCAACAATTGAGGAACGAACAGGAAGAGGAGGAGGGCGAGGAATGTTCTCATACTTCGTGGGAAAAGGAAGGGAGTCTGAGCATAATATCGAGCTTCACAACTCGCACCAGCTCGCCGCATTCCTTCGCACGACTTCACGTCGCGTGGGTTACATCTTCGGTGCCGTTTCGCCGTCGATCCGGAGATTTCCTGCCGGTTATAAGTCCGGCTTGTGGACTGCACAGGAAAGTGACCGCACGGCGACCTCTTCCGTGTGCCGATGCGCTTGATCGTCAGCAAAAAATTCTTCCAGGAACTGAGACACTGCAGGCAAGATGCCCGCCGTCCGCACAGGCAGGATGCCTGTGTTCCGCAAAGGAGAAAATCGGATGCGATTCCTGATTTTCATGATCCCAGAGTTGTATCAGCCGAAGAGCGGCCACAAGACGATCCGGATTTCATGCCGGAGGCCGAAGGCGGTCCCGACAAGTAGCGGAGCCCTTAGGCAGAGAAACTCGGCCGAGTGGTGGCCCCGCGTCTAACTGAT
The DNA here is from genome assembly GCA_964237255.1 of uncultured Bryobacteraceae bacterium. Taxonomy (GTDB): domain Bacteria; phylum Acidobacteriota; class Terriglobia; order Bryobacterales; family Bryobacteraceae; genus JALYXI01. The sequence continues at coordinate 3,333 of CAXSIG010000018.1, read as the reverse complement.
CTTCCCGTTTCCTGCGACGAAGAAGAACTCACCGCTTTTTGCCCTTTTCGCGGCATCTACGATTGCGGGAAAGCACTTCACAAACTTGTAGGCCTGCGTCCAGAAATCGTAGTTTGTCCATCCCGGCTTGAGGAAAAAGGTGGTGTGCCCGGCGGTGTGCCACGCCTGGACCTCGTGGCGGTTTTTCGTAATACGGTTGTCGCCTGAGATGATGACCCAGTCGAGTTCCTTGGCAAGGCCGGT
>CAXSIG010000018.1:0-2990 GCA_964237255.1 uncultured Bryobacteraceae bacterium | reverse complement strand
TAATACGGTTGTCGCCTGAGATGATGACCCAGTCGAGTTCCTTGGCAAGGCCGGTCATCCATGCTTCGTCAGAGGTGTTCTGAGGAAACTTCTCCTTCAGGTGAATGACCTCGTGCTCTGGCGCGACGAGCACGTGTAAGCTACGGGCAAGCTTAGGTGGAAGGTTGTTATCGAAGAAGAATCTCACGCCGCCTTCGCCAGCGACGCTTCCCATTCCACCGCATCGCGCACTTCTTCCGATTGCACCTCATACCAGGATGCCACCATTTCTTCGGAGACGTTGGCTTTAACGCTGCGAGCGATGATTTGCGCGGGCACTCCCGATCTCGCGACGCTGGGCTGACCGAAGTTGCGTTTCGGATCGAGGACGATCTGCCGCTCCTTCCCGAGCGGCCACCAGATGATGTCTTTTCCGGAAAACTCCAGCTCCTTCAGGAAACTCTGCACGATACGCGAGAATTCCCGCTGGTTCGTGACGAGGTTCACCAATGCTTCGTCGGAATCTTCCTCTCCCTGCCTTAGAAGGATGTTCTTCCCGTCGGTTGCGATTCGATTAGAGCAAAACGGATGTGTCGTCTTCAATTCGTCTTGCGCTTTCGCGTGCGCTCCACGCATGGTGCGCCAGCTAACACCAGCACGGATGAAGGCGTCGACGAATCGCAGCTCCAGCAAATCGCGGAAGCTCAAGGCAAGTTTGTTCTCGATCGGCTCCAACTCGCCCTGCCAAACAGCGTCGGAATGATGAACTGACTCTCCGACTTTGAAATTGTATCCCTTGAGCCAGCGCCGAATTTTGCCAACCGAAACGCGCGTCAGGCGCGCGGCCTCTGTGACAGTGTAGAGGCCGGTGTTCAAGAGTGTCGGTTCACGAACGTGCACCACGGCTGAATGAAGCCGGTTGCCGCCCGGTATGCAATCTCGAACTCATCTGCGAGGCTGATGTGGAGCGCTAGAACGTCGGAACAGAGGTCCGAGCTTTGTGCTCTTTCGCTGATTTGAGCTGCTGCTCGTAATCGCGAACTGCCGGAAGCTCCAAGCGGACGATGAGATTGCTGCGGAGCCATAAGATTGCACCGTCCGTTCGTTGCCACATTTTTTCGCCGATCGCGCCTGCAAAATACGCTTCCCCGAGCTTCCCGAGAACGCCGTTCTTGGAGTCGGGATTGTTATACATAACTTTCTTCCACGACATTCCTGTGGGTGTATTGGCCGTGGCGATCGCCTGCAGTTCGTAGTCTTCGATCTGGATCTTTTGACCGGTCCATAGCTTGGAAAACTCCATGCGCACGGCCGGGCCATCTAACCTGAGAAAGGCTGCCCGAATCCTCCAGCCCTGGTATTCGTAGGTGTGGTGGATTGCGCCCTCGACCAGCGCGAACATCGGCGCAGGCGCTTTGTCCTGCGCTGTGTCCTTGGGACTTCCATATCGGTCCGCGAATTGAATGGGTGTTTCTCCAAGCCGCGCGTCGGCGGAAGCGCTAAGGATCAGTGACAACACCAAGACCAGGAATCGCATACTCGATCTAGAGCAGGCAGTGTTCCCAAGCGGTTCGAGAGCTGGCCGACGCCGACTTTGGACCGGCTGACGCCCTCTTTGAAGCGGCTGATGCGCTCTTGGACGTTTGCTGACGCTGACTTTTCTGACGCTGACGCGCTCGTAGACTCAGTCTGCCGCGGGTCTTTGAATTGGCTCTGAGGCACTTGGAACCCGGAGCGCGGAACGCGGAGGTCGGATCGCGGAGCTCGGAACCGGACGCTCCACCTGTTCTGCGACTCGAGGTTGAGCTTCCCTTCACCATTCCGCACTCCGCATTTCGCACTCTGCATTCCGAGATTCTCCCGGCTCTTGCTGTTCCAGATTTCCTCGCCACTTTGCAGGCTCACTTTATGGCTACTCCTCCGTCCGCTCCCTTGACTAACTCGCTTGCTCATACTCTGGCAAATTACGCCTGCTCGCTTCGTTTTGAGGATCTTTCGAGCAATGTGGTCCACGAGGTGAAGCGGCGGCTGATTGACTCGATCGGCTGCGCGCTCGGGGCTTGGGAGGAGGAGCCGTATATGATCGCGCGCGGGGTGGCCTCGGAGTTTTCGGCCAAGAATGGCGCGACCATTCTCGGGACGAAACATCAGGCGCCGCCGGATTGGGCGGCTTTCGCGAATGGCTGCGGGATTCGCTATTTCGATTACAACGACACTTATCTTTCGAAGGAGCCGGCGCATCCGAGCGATAATTTTTCCGCGGTGCTGGCGGTGGGGGAAAGTGTCGGCGCGACGGGGAAGGAGATGATCCTGGCGGCGGCGATCGCTTACGAGGTGCAATGCCGGTTTTGCGATGCGGCGAGTATTCGCGCGAAGGGTTGGGATCATCCCACGTATGGCGCGTTTTCGACCGCGCTGGCTTGCGCGAAGTTGATGAAGCTCGATGAGCACAAGACGCGGCACGCGATCAATATCGCGGGGGTGCATTGCGCGGCCTTTCGGCAGGCGCGGGTGGGTGAGCTTTCGCACTGGAAGGGTGTGGCCTTCGCGAATGCGGCGCGGCTGGGTGTTTACGCAGCGATGCTCGCGCGTGGTGGGATGACCGGGCCGGCGCCGATTTTCGAAGGGACGATGGGATTCGAAAAACAACTCGGGGTGTCGTTAGGCGATGTGGCTTCGGTCTTCGACAAAACGAAAGAAGCGATGCCGGGCGAGGGGCCGGCTTCCATGATCTTGAAGACGTCGATCAAGTTCTGGCCGGCGGAATATCACAGCCAGAGCGCGATCGAGGCGGCGCTGTTTTTGCGCAATCAGATCGAGGATCTTTCGCAGGTGAAAACGATGGTGATCGAGAGTCATGATGCATCGGTCGATATCATCGGGAGCGAGCCGGAGAAGTGGCGGCCGCAACAGCGCGAGACGGCGGATCATAGCTTGCCCTACATTACGGCGGTGGCGTTGATCGATGGTGAGGTGACGGATAAGCAATTCGCGCCGGAGCGTTTTACGGA
>CAXSIG010000017.1:16931-20508 GCA_964237255.1 uncultured Bryobacteraceae bacterium | reverse complement strand
GGGCGGCAGGAATTTGCCAACAACCGTCAGGAGTGTCGATGACGGTGGACTTGGGATTTGATGCCGCAGCGGCGATGAGAGAGGCCTGCTCGACGGCATAGACGCGCTGCAAGCGCCACAGGGCAGCCACTGCCATGTTGACGTAGGCGAGTTCGATTTCGTTCGCCGGTGGATATTCATCGAGGAAGGACTGGACGAGGCATTCGAGCGCTGCGGACGATTCGCCGGGCAGTAGGAGCGAGTCGGCGATACGACGCGGGTTGACCGCGAGCCTGCGGGCGTTCTGGGAGACGGTTTGCTTTCCGTCCTCCGTAACAGGGCCTTTGGAACGCGCGCCGTTGCGGCGGGAGGCTTCGATTTGAGCTTCTGTAGGATTACGCGGCATTTTCCGATTTCATTTGCGGGTACGGGAGAAGCTACACGAGGGGAAAGGGTGGGTTCGGCTAGGTATGGCGGGCGAAAATATTGTGCCAGCGCCCGTGAATGGGGCTGAGAGCGTTGCTACAATCCACGCATGTTGCTTACGCAAAAGCACTTTTTGGGCGCTGTGGGTGCTCTTCTTTTAGTGATTTCGCCCGCGCAGAACGTCCAAGCACAGTCGAGCACCGCGCCCAGTACTGCACCGGGCGAGCGCGGGAGAATCCTGGGGATCGGCGGGATCTTCTTTAAGTCCGCGAATCGGCAAGAGATGCGTGCGTGGTACGGCAAGCATCTGGGAATTGCGGATAAGGGCGGTGGCGCGATGATGCCGTGGCGGGAGAAAGACAATCCCGAGAAGGAGCATGTGACCGTCTGGACCGTGTTTCCTCAGAACACGAAGTACTTTGAGCCCAGTCAGGCGACGTTCATGGTGAATTACATTGTGGACGACATGGATGCGCTGCTGGAACGATTGGGGAAAGAAGGCGTCAAGATCGACCCCAAGCGCCAGGACGAAGACTATGGCCGGTTCGCGTGGATTTACGATCCGGATGGGAACAAGATCGAATTGTGGCAGCCGTTGACACCGAAGAAGAAGTAGGGTGCGACGATGGACATTGCGGGATGGGACGAGATGTACAAGATGGGCGAGCGCGGGAAAGAGGATGCCGCGACGACGCTGCTTGTCGAGATGCTCGAGAAGTTGGCTCCGGGGGACGCGATCGATCTGGCGTCGGGAGCGGGGCGCAATGCGATCTATCTTGCCGAACGGGGGTGGACAGTAACGGCCGTTGACGGATCAGAGAACGCAATTCGGCTGCTGGAAGAGCGAGCGGCGGGTGGTGCTCTGAAGATCGAGACACGGGTGAGCGACTTGACGGCAAGCGACTTTGTGATGCCCGCGGACTCGTTCGATCTGGTATTGGTGGCGTATTACCTGCAGCGCGACTTATTCGCTAAAGCGAAAGCTGCTGTGCGGCCCGGTGGCGTGGTGATTGCGATTGTCCATATTCCGGCGATGGGTGAGCCGTGGAGCGAAAAGCGTGCGGCGCGAGGTGAGTTGCAAGCGTTTTTCGACGGGTGGGAGGTTCTTTGGGAGTATGAGGGTGCTTCGCGTGACCCGGCCCACAAGCGACCGGTAGCGGAGATTGTGGCTCGACGGGGTTGAGTGATGGTTCCGATGTGCGGGACCTTGAATTACCCTTGCTGATTCCTGATTGCTGACGATCTGGAAATCAATGGGCGGGAGTAATCTTAAGAGGCGCCCAAGCTTCGTACAGCGCCGTTTCCGTAGTGGGACCTTTAGGGTTCTGAGTAAAACATAACGCCGTCACAACGGATCCAAGCAAAATCTAGTCGGCCACAAACAAGCACCTCTGCGCAACTCCAAAGTGATTGTTCACCGTCTAATTCACATGATGAAAGTGTTGACGCGAAATCTCTCCGAGCTAGCTCCGTACCTGGCTGCTGATCTTCTGTATCGAAAGTACGTGCAGGATTACTGCCAGGGGTACGAAGAACCCCGGAATGAAAAGAAATGGAAGCTTGCCTATCATCAGATCGGGACGCTCGGCACGGATTAGATTGAGGGGACCGGGCGCGGTCAGCACGGCGCGAACTACGACATTCGCTAGTACAACCAGACCTAGCACATCCCATATCAGAGCGACTTGCTTCCCTACTCTTCCTCGCATGGATAGCCACGCGATCAAGGGCGCTGAAGCTCCGATGTATATGTCGATATTCGCGCCCTCGAACGTCAGCATTTTGGGAACGAGACCCTCGATCCAGAGGCGATGTAAGAACAACTCAACACCAACCCGAAAACTTTGTGCGCCGATGGTCAGCCAGAGTGGGAAAGCCAGTGCGATCCATGTCTTGGTTGACGATCGAAGGATAAAAAAGACAAGAAAAGAAAGAACGGGACCGATTATGAAGAAGGTCCCTGGAGGACGAATTGCCGTGTTTCGGGCGATCCCCGAATATCCTAAAAAGCCGATAGCAACGAACCAGATCAGCAGCCCGGTGAATACGCGGGCAGCCGTCCGGCCGCTCAAATAACGGGCGATCAGAATCACGGAGATCGCGGTCGTCAGCGCCAAAAAGACGAGAAACAGTGTTGCGGTCATCAGTTCCTCTCCAATTACAGCCCGCCGAATAGCTCCTTATTCTTGAGTATGTACTCCAGCATCCCAACTGGTTTCCTACCGGTGAGTTTTTCAACTAAGTCGTTAGTTCCCGAACAAACCCCGCTACGACAGTCTTCGGCAACGTGCCCGATGTGTTGCTGGAAGTGAGGCGTGAATCCGAGAGTCTTAAACATATCTGTGAAGGCGGGAATTTCCATCGGTACATACGTAACTTTGTACCCCAGAACTTGCGTGAGGAGGTCGGCTATTTCATACTGGCTTAGTTCTTCCTTGCCGTAGAGCGGATAGGTTTTCCCGACATGTTCGCTCGGGTCGTTCAAAATCGCCGCAATGACCCTACCTTGATCTTCTCCAGTGATGGGTGCGTATCGGGCATCTCCGAAGGCGAGCGGGAGAATATGCTGCTCACGAATGGCTCGGGACAGATAGGTAAGCCACTCCGCGAACAGGGTGGGCCGCAGATGAGTAACGGGAACGCCTGATCGGTCCAGCAAGCGTTCCGCGATCCAGTGGCTCTGAGATCCATGGCTTTTCGCCTCTCTCCTCGCTGTGATCTGCGACATGTTTACGATGGCGCCTACACCTTGCTCGAGCGCGGCTTGGGCGAAAAAGGCGGTGGCCTGCATCAGACCCGTGACTTGAATCGGGTAGACGAAATAGGCCCCGGTGACTCCCTTGAGCGCTTCGCTTACCGCGTCGAAATCAAGAAGGTCGCCCTCCACAACTTCCACGCCCGAAGCGCGAAACTGCTCCGATCGCGCATCGAGCCTATGAACCAGCGCTCTTACAGATACACCGCGTTCACAAAGCGCGGTGATAGCACCTCCTCCGGTTGCGCCTGTCGCTCCGGTTATCAAAATCTTCGCGTTCTTTGCCGGTCCGATGATGTTCATGCTTTTGTCCTTTGTGGGTTTAGTTGATTCGAATGTGCGCGTGCAAACTCTGCGACGCTCATGGGCTTACTTCCTGTAATCTTCTCGACGTTGTCGTTCATTCCCGCCATCACG
>CAXSIG010000017.1:16207-16921 GCA_964237255.1 uncultured Bryobacteraceae bacterium | reverse complement strand
ATGGCGCCTCCGAGGTGCTGGACGATATAGGCAGCAACCCCCATGGCTTCAAGAGACTTGCAATATTCGTCGATAGCGACGTTCTCAAAAACGATCTTGCGACCCAGTGCCTCCGTGAGCTCCGCGGCCATCTCATCGTGATCCATCTCAACCGGTCCGAAAAGCGGGTACGTGTGGCCGATGTGAGCGGACGGATCTCGCAGGATTGCCGCGATAACGCGTCCCTGGTCCGCGGCAGCAATGGGGGCATGCCGTCCTTTTCCGGCCGGCAGACGCATGATCCCCTTTTTCACAAACAGCGGAAGTTGCCATGGATAAAGGAGCCACTCAAGAAAGTAAGTGGGGCGAAGATGCGTTACCGCTATGCCGGACCAATTCAGCACCTGTTCCGAGATGAAGGTGTCCCGGCACGAATCGCTTATCGAGTAGCGATCAGCGGACCTTTGCGACAAGTTGACGATGTAACTTACGCCCGCTTCCTTGGCGGCCTGCACGAAATTGACTGTGGCGGTGATGACGCCAGGCTGGATGGGATAGACCAGATAGGCGGCCTCCATACCCTCCATCGCGCGGCGAATTGTGTCGATATTCAGAAGGTCTCCCGCTACCACTTCAGCGCCGAGCTCGTGCAGGGGCTTCGATCGGTCATCCATGCGATGCACCATGGCGCGAACGGCCAGCTTCGCGTTTATCGATTCTTTGACCGCGGCGCGG
>CAXSIG010000017.1:5097-16197 GCA_964237255.1 uncultured Bryobacteraceae bacterium | reverse complement strand
GGCCAGTGTCCCCGGTCGCGCCGGTAATCAATACTTTACGGGTCATGATTTCCCTGACTTACTAAGTAGAAGGGCCAACGGAAAGAGCGGGCCCACTGGAATCAGCTCGAAGGTCATTAGCTTTGCCTGCCCCAGCGGGAGGGCTTCCAGCAGCGCCTCCGCCTCTGAAACAGACGTCAGGTTGAGAAGGAAGACTACTCCCGTTCCGTCGCGGCGGGCAAACCATTGATCGATGGTGCCCTGTAAGTAAAGCCGGAGAGTATCTGGAACTTCTCGCGGCATGATTTCCTGTTGTTGTTCGGGAGTAAGCGGACTCCGCATTGTCCCGAGCGCCAGGATCCTGGTGGTCGGCACTGAGGTGACATCGATTGTATTTTTCATATGTAACTCCTAGCTAATCTGCTAGCGTGCGTTTAGCTTGTCGACTGCCGACTTGATGAACTCGGCAACTTTCTCCGGTTGGGCCAGCATCGCGACGTGACTTGTGTTGAGGGTGATAGTTGCAGCATTCATCCTCGCGGCTTCCCTTGCCTCCAACTGAGGAGAGATGACGCGGTCGTTCCCGGCAACCACGAACCAGGTAGGTCTGTTCTTCCATGCGGGACTTGATGCTGGCGCGCCTAAAGCCGCAGCTGCCGTGGGGATCTGAGTGGAAAAAAGTATGTTGCGCTCGTTCAGCGAAAGATCTTGCGCGAAGTCTTGTTCAATTCCGTCGCGTGTCAATTTCAAATACCCGTACGTGTCCGGTGTCGTGATCTGGGAGCCGACAGGCGTCGGGTTTGCAGTGGCTAGTGAAAAGGAGGACTCGCCGGCGTCGGGAGCGTTTGCGGCCACAAAAACAAGCCCGGCAACTTTCGGATCGTTTCCCGCTTCGGTAATTACGGAGCCGCCATACGAGTGAGCTACAAGCAACACCGGGCCATCCAGAAGCGCTATGGCGCGGCTTGTCGCGGCCACATCGTCCGCAAGTGAGGTCAATGGGTTCTGTACCGCAACCACGTTCAAGCCCGCGGCAGTAAGCCGAGGGATTACCTTCGACCAACTGGAACCGTCGGCCCATGCGCCGTGGACCAACACGACGGTTTTGATGAATGGCGTGGGCGATGTCTGAGCCGTTGCCGAAGCCAGTCCAATGCCAATTCCGAGAGATAGTGAGAGTAGACCGTTGATTGTCATATAGTTTTCCTTTTCGAGCAGACCTGTTGTCCGCTTACATAACGCGACCGCCTCGATTCTTGTGTGGCGAGTGAGAAGATTTTTTGAGGCAACATTTTTAAGAAAGAATTCACGACCTACACACAAAACGACGCAGCCGTCCGTTATGTTGTAGATCGACTCATGTTCGAGCTGGGCAAAGTCACGAGCTGTATACTCCCCGCGAGCGCACTGGCGTTGACGATAAAGAAGAGCAACGCTCCTATGACGCTCAGCGACAAAGTGCTCGCGCTTTTTGAACAACTTCGAGTCCCTGTTTTTCGCTACCTGCTTCGGAAGACGCGCGACGCCGGTGAGGCGGAAGATTTGACGCAGGAAACGTTCTTGCGTCTCTGCAAACATCTGCAGGAGGAACGGCCATTGGACAACGCCAAAGCGTGGCTTTTCACAGTGGCGAACAATCTGGCCATCGACAAGAATCGCAATGAGTATAAGGTCAAGGATTTAGATGAAGCCAATTGGAAGGAGATCGAGGAGTCGAGGCCTGGCGTGCAATCCGACCCCGAAAATTTGTTGCTGCAGCACGAACGTCTGGATCGGTTGCATTTCGCGGTGCTGAATTTAACCAGCTTGCAGCGCGAATGCCTCCATCTTCGCGCGGATGGTCTTCGCTATCGTGAAATCGCGGAGTTGATGGGAGTGAGCATGTCTACGGTTGTCGATGCCGTTCGACGCGCGACGGTGAATCTGGCCCGAGAATTCGATGCCGAGGTGTCCGCATGAACTCCGAACCGAAATCGGCATTATTTGCGGCGGACGGGCATCCGGACGAGAACCAGCTTCTGTTGGCGTTTGAGCGCGAGCTTTCCGCCGAAGAAGTGGCCCAGGTGGAACAGCATTTGGGAACTTGCTGGAGCTGTCGCGCACGTTCCGAGGAAATGCAGCGCGGCATCCTCGCTTTTGTGGAATATCGGGAGAAAAAGTACTTGCCTTCTTTATCCACGCCTCCCCATGACTTCGAAAATTTTCGGGGCAGCTTGCGTGTCACCGCTGGCGCAAGTCCTCGTGCTGGGTTGCTTGTCAGGATCTGGCGTTGGTTGTCGGCTCTTTTTGTTTTGCCGGGGCAGGTGAAATGGGTGAGCGTTGTCGCTGCGGGAATGACCCTTCTGATCGTGTGGGTACAAGTGATCGATCCTCCGGTGATTTCGGCAAACGAATTCCTGTCGCGCGCGATAGCCGCGGAGAAGCCTCCGGCGACCCGCGAAACCGGCAAGCGGGTTTACGTCGCCCGGCAGAAGATCCAGATCCGAAGCGGAGACCGGGACTTCGTGAAAGATTTCGAATGGACCGTTGGTGGTCCCGTTCAACAACCTGCGTGGGATTTACAGTCGGATCCCCTTCAATGGAACGTGCCGTTAACGGCTGTAGCGTTCGCGAAGTGGCGGGACACGCTGAAAAAGAAGAAGGACAAGGTGAAGCGATCTACCGGTTTCCTGACGCTCGACACTGTGGCGGAACATAGCCCGATAAGAGAAGCGTGGATCGTCGTTCGGGCAGATGACTTTCATCTGGTGGAGCAGCACCTTCGGTTCGCGAATGACCGCCGGGTAGACTTTCGCGAAATCGCTTTCCAAGTCATCGGCGAAGCGCAGGAATCGAAACCGTCCGCTCAAACCGAAAGCCGGACAGTGACAACGATTGAACCACCCATGGCACCGCCTCAACCGTCACAGAGCGATTTAGACGAGATGGAAGTGCAAGTCCGGTATACTCTCTTCAGCCATCGATGGGACCTGGAGGAAGATCTGACGATCGGAAGGGATCGCGGGCGAGTCACTTTAAGCGGAACAGCCGGTTCGGCGGAACGTGAGAAGGACATGCGAGCGGCTTTCAGCACGTTTTCCAATTTCCAGCTTTCTATCGGCGCGCCAAGCCCATTAAGCGCATCGGCGTCTGCGCCCAATCGTGGGCTACCTTCGAAAGGGGCGACCGCTTCTTCGATTCCACTTCTGAGAGAGGTTCTGGATGATTCGTTTTCAACGCGAGACGAACGCCTTGCTTTTGTAGACCGATGCCTTTCCGCATCGGACGCGGAACTTGCTCATGCCTGGGCATTGAAACGACTGGCCGATCGATACAGCGAACTAGAACGGCAGCGTCTTAAACCGGAAAGTAGAGATAAGCTTCGCGAGATGGCGCGCGTTCATTTGCAAGCGATAAGTCAGGCGAACGTCGAGCTGAATCCTTTGTTCGACTTACTACCGTCTTCCACCGCCTCATCCGCTTCCGCTCCGACAAGTTGGCGCACCGGCGTTCTTTCGCTTTTTAGCCAGATCCAACAACAGGACGATCTGGTCACGAGTCTGGTGGTGGGAACGCAAACGGGCGCCCAAGATCTGGCATCCGCATCCGCGCGTCTCCGGTCGATTCACCAGAACATTCCCTTCCTGCTTAGCGGCGTCGCTAAGTTCGCAGGCAACTAACTCCCTTAAAGTGGTACGGCTCAATTGCGCAATCGCCTTCGCTGTGTTGCCAGTTGCGATGCTTGGCCAAAATGCGCAAATTTCCGGTCTGATTCAGGACCCTTCCGCCCTGAACGTCGGCGGCGCTCAGATCAACGTACGCAACCAACAGACAGGCGGCAAGCGGACCGCCCGATCGAACGAATCCGGATTCTATAGCGTCTACTCGCTCAGCCCAGGAACTTACAGGGTTTCGATACAAGCCGCGGGTTTTGAGACGGTGGTCCGCGAGGGAGTGAAGCTCGAAGTGGGAGACAGCGCACGACTGGATTTTTCCTTGCGTATCGGAGATTCGCGAAGCGTAGTGACCATCAAGGACGATCCGCCGTTGATGAACACGAATGACGCTTCGGTGGGAACAGTGATCGGCCGCAATCTGATCGATCGGATGCCTCTCAACGGGCGCGGAATACAAACGCTGATCGAGTTGACGCCGGGGATTATAGTCCTCCCCGTTAGCGACACGAGCCGCGGACAATTTTCGGTGAACGGACAACGCGGCGATGCAAACTACTTCACTGTCGATGGCGTAAGCGCGAATTTTGCGCCGGGCGTTTACGTACCGGGAGGAGCTGTCCTAAATGCGGTTGGGCAAGGGGGCGCCGGGGCTTTGCCTGCCAACAATTTTTTGGGTACCTTCAGCAACCTGGTCTCACCTGACGCGCTGCAGGAATTTAAGATCCAGACATCGACTTTTGCGCCGGAGTTTGGCCGGTCCCCCGGCGCACAAGTTGGATTGGTGACACGATCCGGAACCAACCGCTATTCGGGCTCGCTCTTCGAGTATTTTCGCAACGATGTAACGGACACCAACGATTGGTTCGCCAACCAACTGGGGCATAAGAAGCCGCCTCTTCGATTCAATAACTTCGGGGGCACTCTGGGTGGACCGCTGAGGTTACCACACCTTTACAATGGCCGCGACCGGAGTTTCTTTTTCCTTTCATTGGAAAGCCTTATTGCACGGCAGCCACAACCTTCCGTGCAGGCTCCCGTTCCCACAAGCGAAACCCGGATGGAAGCGCCGGCCTTAGTGGCCCCGTTGCTTAATGCGTTTCCATTACCCAATCAGCCCGAGTTATTCCCAGGATCGAGTTGGGGGACGTTTGCCGTGACTTCTTCTTTGAAACACGATCAGCGGACCTACGGTTTACGATTCGATCATTATCTCAACCAGAAGCTGATTTTCTTTGCGAGATACAATCGTGCTCCATCGGAGCGCGTTCAACTATCGAATGGGCTTCAGCAGTCTCCGGCGAATATTGAACAATATTCAATCGACACCGGCATGCTGACTCTCGGGCTGACGCAGATTATCGGGCCTGGTTTTCTAAACGAGATCCGCTTGAACGGGAGCAGGCAGGTTCTTGCTGTAGGCACGGACATCATCGCACTGGCGGGAGCAAAGCGCCCATCCGATTCGTTGTTGTTCCCGGCGGGTTATTCGGCGGGTAACAGTAATTTCAACGCGGACCTCTCGTTTGCTTCTTTTTCGATAGGGCAACTGTTGGGATACAACGCGGGTCAGGTTCAGCTTGCGGATACCCTTTCCGCTACCGCCGGGACGCATCAACTCAGGTTTGGCATCGATTTCCGGCGGCTATCCTCGGCAACTCTCACGCCCCTGTTTAGCTCAGACTTTATTTTTATCGGTCTGGATGGTCCCGAAGGAGTTTACAGCGGCGTCGCCTATGCGGACGTCGTGAAACGAACGGACGGCGGTACGTCTTACGTAATTCCGGCATTTTCCAGTTTTGCCCAGGACACGTGGCGAGCGAACCGGAAAGTTACCGTCACCTACGGGCTTCGGTGGGAGCTGAATCCACCACCACGGATTAGCAAAGGTCAGGCGACAACAGTAAATGGATTGGAAAACCTGAATGACTTGACGCGCGTATCGATCGCGCCGCCCGGCAGCGCGCTCTACTCTACTGGTTATTTCAACTTTGCGCCGCGCGTCGGCCTGGCTTGGCAGCTATTCGACGGATTGAAAGGCAAAACCGTTATGCGGATGGGAGCGGGAATTTTCTATGACCTGGCTCAGAGCGGATTCCAAGACTTTGGGTATCATCTGTCTTCAGCCGCGAGCTACCTGCATCAGCAATTTGGAGCGGTCCCGAACGGCCCACCCGGCAGCTTCTCGCAGCGCGCTGCGAGCGATATCGCCGTGGCGGCGGTTCCAGGATATACGCTGCCTCGAACTTACCAATGGAACATAACTCTTGAGCAGGCCATCGGTCATCAGACCTTTTCAGGCGCGTATGTTGGCGCTGCCGGTCGCAAACTGATTGGTTTGACAAATCTAACCACGGATTCAACCGGTTCGAGTATTACGGTTTTCGGGAATAACTCGAGCTCCGATTATCATTCTCTTCAGTTGCAATATAACCGTCGTCTCACAACTCGCGCTCAAGTCTTACTTTCCTATACCTGGTCTCATTCGATGGACAATCTATCCAATGATTTAGCCTCCGAGTTTTCCGGGCCAACTCCTTTTCAGTTTCTGCATCCAAACATCAACCGCGGCTCCTCCGACTTCGATATCCGCCACGGCATGAACGGAGCTGTGGTGCTTATGCCCCCATCCCCGCAAACTGGAATCATTCGACCCCTCCTGCGAAACTGGACAGTTAGTAGTATTTTCTTCGCACGCTCCGCGCCTCCTACCGACCTAGCTGCTATCACTGCCGATTCACGGGTGGTTCGACCGGACGTCGTTCCCGGGCAACCGCTCTATCTTTATGGTTCGGGATACCCGGGTGGAAAGCGTTACAACCCGGATGCGTTTCAAGCCGCGGAGGCCGGAGCTGCGCAAGGAAATCTGGGCCGTAACGTTTTGCGGGGATTCGGTGCGTGGCAGATCGATTTTTCCCTACATCGTGAAATGAAACTGTCGGAGCACCTGACTTTACAGCTCCGGGCAGAGGCTTTTAACATCCTCAATCATCCGAACTTCGCAAATCCGGCGTTCGCGGATGATCCTCAGCACGAAATAACGGGTATCCCTTACCGTAGTTTTGGCCTTTCCACAGCAACGCTGGCAAATGGATTGGGAGCCTCGGGAATCCCGGGAGAACTGAATCCTCTCTTCCAAGTTGGTGGAGCGCGGTCAATACAATTTGCAGTTCGGATTCGTTTTTGAATTTCTGACTTTTCTCTTTAAGCCTGCGCACAAAAATTGCATCGACGCCGTCATGTAAGCAGAAACACGCTGACGATTTGCTTCACCGAGTGGGTTTCCAAAAGGGAATGAAAATCATGCACTTATCGGATTGTGATTGCGAAGCGGCTTGGAGCAGATTTTTTAGAGCTCACTGCGATGGGTTGTTCGAGATGGCTTTGCTGCTATCGGCTAACCCAAATACAGCAGAAGCGATTTTGGTGACGACCCTTGAACATGTCGATATTTCCGCGCCGCCGAGGACGAACGATTTGTCCGAACTGCAAAACACGCTGGCGATCAAAATTGTTCGCGATGCTGGCCCGGCTTCCTCCGCAGGCATCTCGAATGCCGGCTCTATGCTTCGGAGTGGCTTGCGTCCTATTCTCCAACTCGATAGATTTCCGCGTGCTTGTTTCGTCCTCCGGTTTCTACTCGGCTATGCCATATCATCCTGTGCTCATATAGTGGGCGTCGAAGAAGCCGGGGTGAAGGCACTGCTTCAGACGGGGCTCATTCAGTTTCATCGCGCCGTTTTGCAACAAAGCCGAAGGCCATTAGCGTATGAATCCCGAGAACGAATCGCCAAGCCGTCAGTCCATAGCGGTATCGATGACGTTGAAGGTTTGGACGCAAATACCCAGAACGCTGAATTCTTAGGTTCTCACCCAATTGAAAATCATGTCGCCAGAGAGGCTAACGGGGATTAACCAGGTTAACAATGATAGTCCGTAGCGCAGTCATGTTTGGATTGTCCGGCGGTCTGGAATTTGTCGACCATCATCTGAACCGAGCAAGCTGGCATGGAGTAGCGACTTGTGTCCCAAATCCCGCGAAGTCGGGAAGGTTTACCGTGGGCCCGCGAAACGGCGTTACCGGAATGTGCTTCATGGCGTTGCAGAGCAGGAAAGCCAATCGCTATCACACTGGAAGTGGGCGTTTAACAGGGCCGACAGACCGGTGCAACTATGAAGAAGCCACTACCTGGCGGTGCCGCGCCTTGTAGGTGGGAGTATTAACGATTGGAAAGTATGTATGAGTGCAATAGAAGGAAAGAAGATCGCCATCGTCGGCGGAGGACCAGGCGGGCTGACGCTGGCCCGATTGCTGCAGCAAAGCGGTGCGCAGGTCTCCGTCTATGAGCGCGACCAGAGCCGCAGTGCTCGCGTCCAGGGCAGCGCATTGGACCTCCACGAGGACTCCGGACTGGCCGCGCTGGAAGCCGCCGGCTTGACGGATGCGTTCTGGCTCAACCACCGGCCGGACCTGGATCGTCTTCGCCTTACCGATGTCTATGGAACGGTTCTTCACGATCATCCGCGCCAAATGTCCGGCGCCGGGAAGCGGCCGGAGATCGAGCGCGGGCCGCTACGCGACATTCTGCTCGACTCGCTTCAACCCGGCACGGTGGAATGGGACTGCAAACTCGAGTCAGCAGAGATGCAGGGCGAACAGGTGCTATTCCGTTTTGCGGGCGGAAAGACGGCACTGGCCGACATAGCCATCGGAAGCGACGGCGCAAACTCTCGCTTGCGTGAGCTGGTCACTTCCATCCGGCCGGAGTATGTCGGGGTGTCGCTCGTAGAAATGCTCGTTCCCGCGGCCAAGCAAACGATTCCGGAGTTGTGGGATCTCCTCGGCGGGTCAGCATTAATCGCTATGGGAGGTGAAAGAACGATCGGCATGGGAACCAAGCCTGAGGGCAGCGTGCTGATTTATGCGGGATTGAAAACGCATGACGATACCGTGAGGCAGAGCCTGGAAGAGGCAAGCGGCCCGGACCAGAGAGTGGCATGGTTCCGCGCCAATTTTGCGGGATGGAGTGAGCTATGGGACCCGCTCTTTAGGGAAGCCGTGTCGATGGTCTGGCGTCCGTTACTCGTTTGCCCGGTGAATCAGCATTGGGAGCCGAAGCCGAACGTCACGTTGATCGGCGATGCAGCGCACGTGATGCCGCCGTACGCAGGCGGACACAATGGCAAACACAGAGATGTTCTATGCGCCGGATGCCTCCGATCGTGTTGTGGCTTTGTTTCGCAGCTTCCGAGGTTCAGAAGCGGTCCTGCCCGCCTCGGAGGCTTGAAGATTTTGTCAGCGGCTTCTCTGATTCCTAGACCGGACGGGCAGCGAAGCTGCGGAGCTCAAGCGCGAGTCGCATGCGACGATTGCAGCTTCGGCCACAGCATCGAGATCCCTACGACTCGCCCCGTCTTTCGATAGAACAGCCATGCCACTCTGCACCGCTTGCACGAAACGAGCGAGCGAGTGAACGTCCAGCATTTGCGGGATTTCCTTTTCTTTCATGGCTCGATCCAGACGTTCTTCGAGGAGACGAAGAGTACCAGCACGGCCAGATCGCACGATTTCGCCTAGCTCAGGGTACCCCTCGCTCCCGACTGACGAGAGAGTCACCATGCATCCGCGAGGGGTTTTCAGCACGCTTCCGCTTAACGCCGCGGCTGAATCCATCAGGTATCGTTTGATGGCCTCCCGGGCCGTGCCAGCTGAAAAGAAGCCATCCCAAACGAAGCCCTGGTAGGTATCGCGGTAATAGTCCAAAGCTTCTACGTAAAGCGCTTCCTTCGAGCCGAAGGCTGCATAAAGACTGGGCGATCCGATTTCCATCGCTTGTGTCAGGTCGGAAATCGAAGTTGCATGGAACCCCTTTTCCCAGAATAAGTGGGTCGCTTTGGCCAGAGCGGCCTGCCGATCAAACACGCGCGGGCGACCACGTGAGCGTCCTGCTACAAGTTCTTTCGTACGAACTAGCGATTTCTGCATCGATCATTATTTTATTCTTGACTGGGCCCAAACAGTGCCATACACTTATTCTGTATCGAACGATATATAAATGGACGGCGACGTAAAAGGGGGGGGGAACAGTGAGTGAACTATTAGGGAAACGAGCGTTAGTGACGGGCGCTTCGCGTGGAATCGGTGCGGCGATTGCGCTGGCGCTCGCAAGTAAGGGGGCAGATGTCGCCATCACTTATGAACGCTCGGCTGAACGGGCTGCTGAGCTTGTCCGCCAAATTCAGGAATCGGGAAGGCGCGCACTTGCGATTCAAGCTGACAGTGCTGATCCGGCAGCGGTGAAGCGCTCGGTCAGCCAGGCGGTGGAAGGATTAGGCGGCCTCGATATCCTGGTGAACAACGCGGGGATTGGTCGCTACGGCATGGTAGCGGACATCAGCCTTTCCGACATTGATGCTCTCCTGCATGTGAACGTGCGAGCTGCTGTGTTGGCTTCACAAGCGGCCATTCCTCATCTCCGAACGGGAGGACGCATCATCACTATTGGTTCCTCGCTGGCGGAGCGTGTTCCGTTTCCAGGCGCCACTGTTTACGCAATGACCAAGTCTGCACTCCTCTCGTTCACGCGAGGTCTGTCGCGTGAGCTTGGCCCACAGAACATCACCGCGAACCTGGTACAGCCTGGGCCGATCAACACCGAGATGAATCCGGCCGATGGAGACCAAGCTGGGGCAACCCGCAGCCACACATCCCTTGGCCGCTATGGTACGACGGCCGAAGTGGCTGCCACCGTTGTGTTCCTCGCCGGCCCTTGCGCCACCTACATCACGGGATCAGTATTGACCGTTGATGGTGGGGGTAACGCTTAAAGGAGGCTCGCACGATCCGCTATCTAAATAGCCCGCATGCGATTGTTGCGAGGATTCTCTTCGACTTCGGCCATACCCAGCACTTTCATAACGGGTGGGACGTACATGGCAAAGCGGCCCCGCAGTCCCTTTTTGAGGCCGTACCAACCACCAAGGGGATTCGTTGAGGAACGCGCCCAAGCTTCGACTGTGCCTTCCGCCGCAGGCTTCTGTTCATCCGCGCTGCCAAGAAGCATCCAGTCGCCGTGGGTCTGCAGCATTTTGTGAAGGTCATCCAGACAGCGCAAGTCGTATCGAAGCTCCGTCTTGCCTACCTGGACAACGAGAGCTGGTGGGTCTGCCGCGGGATCTTTGTACGCCTGAAATTCAGAAGAACCTGGCGGAGTTTTCAGAGTCCACGGATTTTGCTTGGTTCCGGCCTTCATAGAGGTCATTTTCCGGTGAGTGGGTAAGTCTGTCAACGCACCGAAATGTGCGTAACGCCTAGTCTGTAAGCCAGGTTTTCTGGCCCCATATGAGCAGGCTCTGAAAGGTGGGCATCAACCCTTCACCTGAAGAAGTTAGCGAGTAAGGCGCCATGCGAACCGAGGCACCGGCGCGTCGCATTATCAGACCTGAGGCGACAAGCTCACGGAGGTTT
>CAXSIG010000017.1:0-5087 GCA_964237255.1 uncultured Bryobacteraceae bacterium | reverse complement strand
AGCTCGTTGTATCCCTGTTGGCCATTTAGAAGAAGAGTACGCAGCAGCAACAACTTCCATTTGCCGCCGATCACGTGGATGGCCTGCTCCACAGGGCAAGCTCTAAGCTCTTCGATGGCGGGCTCCATAACGGGTCGGCTCACTTTCGCAGGTTGCATGCCGTCATCTTAGCCTGCCAGCCGCTTTTCCGAATCAGTGCGGTACGCCCGACAATCCTAACGCGGAATCCGAAAGTTAGGCCTAACGCGCAGACCGCTCTCCGGCGAGTCCCGCACCTGTAAGCCGCTAAAGAAGCCAAGCGACGAGCACACTCTTATGCAGCCTTCTCGGAAGCTAGCCTCCTCAATTGCTGTGACAATCAACCTACCGACAAAAGGCTTTCCACTGAAGCAATCCATTTAGCCGTTCGGTAGGAATAAGTTTCTTAACCAACGATTCAGGAAATGCTGCCAGAGCGTTAAGAGCAGTGCAGCCCTTACCCAAATTCAGATTGCCGCTGAAAATCCGAGGCGATGACGAAGTGAACAGCGGAGACGGTAGAAGATGCTCTAACGTGGTTAACGCGGCGGTGTCAGGCCAAGCGAGTAACGAGACGATCAACCTTTCGTCTTGCTGCCCTTGCAAAACTGTACCGGCCCTCTGCCGCATATCGGCCAGCCAGGCTGCTCGCATGGGCTCGGGAGCTGCGGAGATCGTAACGCGAGTCCACTCGGAGTACCCCATGCGAACGACCTTGCTTCCATCGGAGTTCAGTATTGGCCCGTGAAGACGTATTTCGTACGTGCCCGGCTCATCGAACTTGTGAATCAGGTGTAATGGCAGTTCGGGCTCCCTGGCTACGAATAGCCGGCCGAGCTGGCTAGGTTGGCACTGGGGCGTTGAAATCGTCGCGGATAGTTGACCGTTTTTGCGAATCTCAAATTCGTAGCCGCCGAAGTCCCACGGGCAATAATCGAATGGGTACTCAAAGCCGACATTCATCGGTATCTCGACCCCCACCCAGACCGGCATCTTTGTGTAGAGCGGCTCCTTCACACGGAGGACGATATCTTGCGCCTTGAATGCAACTCGCACAGGCTCACTACAGTTTGAGCCGACGCAGACACGTATGGGAACCGTTCCAGACTTGGGAGCGTCATCGGGAACCTTCAAATTAATCTGATCCGCGCGCATGTTTGGGTTTCCAAGGGGGCCGACGTACATGAGACCCGCAGGCCGGTCGCCGAAGAGGACCCGAACACCGCACAACTCGAGGGGATACGGTTCAGGCTGGTTCCTCTCTTTTCCACACCACGACTTAGGACCGAGATTCCAGCCATAGATAGAAACAAATTGTCCCCGCGTGAGCGGTGAAGGGCGTCTTGAACGATTCGCAAGAACGTGTTCTCTGTCGAAGCGAGGCATCTCCGCGTTCTGACCGAAGCACACGGCCAACACGACAAAAAACACCCACAAGCGCAAGGTTGTCACGTTTTATCCGACACCGAAACGCAAGGAGAAGTTTCGACTGAGCCCTTACCGCATCACGGCAGAGTCGGGACACAACGCGTGATTGCAGCCGTAGGCTGATTGAGTGGTGCCGTCACTGAACGACTTTGGACGCTTTTTAAGCAGTGTGGACCACACTGCCGTCAACAGAGAGAATGCGAACGTGTCGAACCTATGCGCCGGGATATCATCGTTTCTCCGCGCAAGTAGGTACACGCTTCACCTGAGTCCGACGAGCTTTGCTAAGATACTCTCCTCCAGAACATCCAAGTCGGGTCCCTCCGCATTGCACAGAACGATGCTGCCGGTTCGCAGATCGGGAAACCAGTGCATCACTGTGGTCGCACCCGGTTGAAGTCCGCCATGCGTGACAAATCGATGACCGTTCCTGAATCCAGTTGCCCATCCAAGCGTTGCAAACGGAACGACTGTTCCGTCCGACAGCTTCTGCGGCGTCCACATTTTGCCAACGGTTTCCGGCTGAATGATGCTCCCGCCGCTGAGTTGAATGAGGAATTTCGCATAATCAGCAGCGGTGCAAATCATTCCGCCACCCGGATACTTATTGCTCGCGTCGAACGCTGGGGCATTCTCCCACGCTCCTGACGAAGCTTTCCGATACGGTCGAGCGCGATCGGGAGTCACGGCAAAGTAATCATCGAGCGCAAACATCGGCAATCGCGACGCAAGGACTTGCCGAAATGTCTGTCCGGTTGCGCGTTCCAGTGCGGCACTGAGCAGAGTGTAGCCGTATGTCGTGTACGCCGTCTTCGTTCCGGGACTAAATAACAAAGGCGAGCCAATGAATATGGAGCCTGCCGCTTCGCTGAGATTGGCAAAGTGTTTGGTGCTGAATACTTCATCAAGGCCCGAGTACTCTCTGATTCAGCTCTGGTGAGAGAGCAGGCGCCTGACGGTCACACCCTGGTACTCCACCGGCAGTTCCGTCATAAACTTCCGAACCGAATCATCCAGGGCGACGCTACCTTCTTCGACCAGCTTCATGGTCAATGTGGCGGAAACTGGCTTCGAGAGGGAAGCCAGCCGGTGACGGCTTTTCTCCGTGTTTGGGATGTGCTGTTCCAAATCAGCGAACCCCATGGCGATTGAGCAAACTAACCGGTTATCTCGGATGACCGCGACCGATATCGCTGGAATTGCCTGCTTTTGGAATTCTGCGCGAACGAGATTACGGATCGAGGCACAGAGGTCAGCCCCGTTCAAAGAAGATGTTAAGGATACGACGATGAACAGCAGTCGCATGTTCGAGTGTAACGAGCCGGAGAAGAACCGTGCGTTCGACCTGCGAGCTTTTTAACTGATGGTCAGCTTCGCCGCGCGGCCTCGATAGCGGCGACATCGATCTTCTTCATCGTCATCATCGCCCCAAAAGCACGCTTTGCCTCGCCACCGCCGGCCGAAAGCGCATCAGTCAAGGCACGCGGTGTGATCTGCCAGGAGAGACCCCATCGGTCCTTGCACCAACCGCAGTCGCTTTCCTTGCCGCCATGGCCGACGATAGCGTTCCAGTAACGGTCTGTCTCTTCCTGGTTCTCCGTCGCGATCTGGAACGAAAAGGCTTCGGTATGCCGAAACATCGGGCCGCCGTTCAGGCCGAGACAAGGAATGCCAAGGACAGTGAACTCTACCGTCAGCACATCACCTGTTTTTCCGCTCGGATAGTCGCCCGGGGCTCGGTGAACCGCAGTTACTTCGCTATCGGGAAACGTTGAGGCGTAGAAGCTCGCCGCCTCATGCGCGTCCTTGTCGAACCAGAGACAAATGGTGTTCTTTGGCTTCATCTCTTTATGCTACTTGCTCCGATTGCGAAGAGCGGTGGACAGGTGCGTTCGTGGTCCAGTAGGTATCGCTTCAGCGGCAGACCGCCGCCAAAGCCCGTTAACTTGCCGGACGCGCCGATTACCCTGTGGCAGGGAATCACTACGGGAATTGGGTTCCGGCCATTTGCCGCGCCCACGGCACGAACCGCTTCCGGCGAACCGATCTGTTTCGCGATATCGGAATAGCTACGCGTTTCGCCATGAGGAATGGCGAGCAAAGCATTCCAAACCTGCTTCTGAAACGTTGTGCCTTGCGGATCGAGAGGAAGATCAAAGTCTCGTAGTTCTCCACCGAAGTAGAGCCGTAACTGGCGCGTCGCTTCATTGAGAACGGGATCGGTTTTCACATGTTCCGAATCGATGGGCGCGTTTCTGCCAAAGTGAATCCGTATCAGCTTGTCATCTTCAGCGACCAAGACCAGAGGACAATGCTCGTGGTCGAGGAGCATCCATCGGCGAGTCATCGGGAATTCTTAAAGACAACACCGTTGCGCATCACGAACATAACGCGACGCACCGCAGTGATATCGTCCAGAGGATTCCCGCTCACAGCAACCAAATCCGCCGCGTAACCTGAAGCGACCGTACCAATCTCCTTTCCGAGCCCAAGCGATTCCGCCGACACCGCAGTAGCGCTCGCGAGTACATCGATGGGGCGATCGCCGCCTTCGCGAACCCGATAGATGAATTCTTCGGCATTGCGGCCATGTGCTCCCGCAACGGCATCGGTCCCGAAGACGACCTTCACGTTCGCCGTGCGGGCCAGCTTCAAAACTTTGGCCGAGTCGCCGATTGCTTTTTCCAAAGCAACGAACGATGCCGCGGGGAAGTCGAACTTATCACGCAGGTCCAGGTAGTTGTGCAGGACTAGAAAGTTCGGGTCGAAGTAGACGCCGCGGTCCGCGATAAGCCGAAGCGTCGCCTTATCCACGTAATCACCGTGTTCGATGGAAGTACATCCGGCTCGAACGGACGCGGAAGCGCCTTTCGCGCTGATTGCGTGGACCAAGCTGCGAAGCCCCTGCGCTTTCGCTTCGCCGCACCCGGCCTCCAACTGAGCATCGGACATGGTTTGTTCGCCGCCCGCGCCAAGACCGGCCGTGGCAAATAATTTGATCAGATCCGCTCCTTCCGCTTTCGTCTTGCGAACCAACAGGCGAATGGCTTCCGGATCGCCGGAGCGATTCGTAATTTGCCGAAGCGATGTGAGAACGCGCGGTCCCGGAATCTGGCTTTTGCCGATGCGATCCCGGATTACGCCATCGGTCGCGGATCCGACGCTTTGCACCGTAGTAAAGCCGGCAAGAAGAGTAAGCCGGGCATTCTCGGCTGCAAATGTCTCCAGAGATTGGGCCGACTCATTTGCGCGATTGGCAAGCTTGTTTGTCACCGGATCGAAGTGCCAATCGAGATGCACATGCGTATCGATCCATCCCGGCATGACAGTCAGACCGCGAAGGTCAATCCGGCCTTTTTTCTGACCCTTCTTGCTAAGAGGAGCGATGTTTGTAATTCGTCCACCATCGACTGTAATCTGCTGGTTGCGAAGCGAACCGCCTCGGCCATCCAAGATTAGGCTGGTATCGATCGTTGTTGTTTGTGCTAGCGCGGCAAAAATTGCGCTGAAGAAAAAAATGATTTGCTTCATCGGTACTCTCCCGATTTTCTCCGATCCTGCGGAAGTACACTAGGGGCAGATGCGGTTCCTGGTTGTGGAAGATGAAAAGCGGATTGCCGACTTCCTGGTGAGAGGTCTAC
>CAXSIG010000016.1:11280-20839 GCA_964237255.1 uncultured Bryobacteraceae bacterium | reverse complement strand
ACTTCTGGCGCGATCGTAGCGATTTATGAAGTCACCTCGCAGAACGCCGCTTCTCCGAACACCATCGATAGCTTCAGCGTACCCGTTTTGGCAGTCTTCACCGCCAACCCGACGGCCAACACGCCTGCTCTCGGCGGCACGACGGTTACAGTCGATTTCGCTCCCATCAGCACAGTTGTAACAGCGGCGACTTCTCCGAATCCGCGCTTTGTTCAGACGAACACGGCAGCGGCCGGATTTAGCATCGCTCCTTGCTCCACCGTAATGCTGTTCCCCTTCCTGACGAATCTCGCTGGATTCGACACAGGCCTGGCAATAGCGGCAACGGCAACGGATCCCTTCGGCACCTTGGCTCAGTCCGGTACTTGCAGACTGAACTTCTACGGTACGGCGGCTCCGGCTCAGATCACGACGCCTTCGGTTACTTCGGGTACGGTTTACACCAACCTGTTGTCTACCTTGGCGCCAGGCTTCCAGGGCTACATGATTGCGCAGTGCGCGTTCCAATACGGACACGGCTTTGCGTTCATCACTGATGGCTTCGGCGGTCCGGGACGTGGTTTGTCGCAAGGCTACCTGGCTCTGATCATCCCCGATCCTTCGGCGAACGCCGGCTCACGTAGCCCCAGCAATGTGGATACGGCCCCGGTCGCTTCTGGTGAAGGTCTGACCAACTAGTTGTAAGTAGTAAATAAAAAGGGGGGAGCTTCGGCTCCCCCCTTTTTTTGCTTTTGAGACATCTCCGACTTTTCTCCGCTAAGTACCAGTAGTACTATCAAATAGGCCATCTCCAAACAAGGACAGTCAATGACATTCAGATCTCTTACGAAGCATTCCCCGTCGCTCCTGCTTTCCGCGCTCTCGGTCATTGCCGCGCACTCGTGCTTGGCACAAACCTTGACCATTACAAGCGGTCAGGGACAAATTGCCGCCAACTCGTCCCTCGCTCCCCAAAGCTTGACCGTTCAGCTTCTCGACGCAACGGGTAAGCCGTTTCCTAATCAGCTCATCACCTTCACCGACACGCAAGGAGGGCTAGGCGGATACGTAAATCCGGTACAGGGTGTAACTGATGCAAATGGCATGGCATCTACCACTTTCGTCGGAGCGACAGTAATGGCGGGAACTTTCACCTCGTATGTCCAGACGAATATCGTAGCGGCCTATAACGGCCTTTTCGCAAACTTCTACGAAACTACCTCGGGAATCGTCGGCACGGGGGGAGGTAACGCTCTTCAAGTAAATGTTCTATCCCCTCAGATCGGCCAACCGATTACGGGAGGAGCCGGTAGTACAAGCTCCATTCCTATCAAAGTTCAAATAAACTCCGTGTTTTCAACCGGAGGCGTTCCGAATGTGGCGATCACCGTGGTCTCCGATCCCACCTCAACCGGCTCCGTGATGTGCAAGGAGGGTTCATTCGTCCTCACTGACGCGACAGGTAACGCAACATGTACGCCTGTGTTTGGCAGAGTAGGTAGTGGAACGTATGCCATTTCCGTCGGCGGCGGCTACTTCCTCACCAACAATACCTTCCAATTCACCACCACCGTTGGCGCTCCCGGTATGATCGTGATCACCAGTGGCGCAAACCAGTCGGGTCTTCCCGGCGATCGGTTGCCTCTACCGATTGTGGCCGTTGTTTCCGATCTTGCCGGCAATATCATCCAGGGAGCGCAGGTGGTATTTGAAACCATTCCCGCCGGAGCCGCGACCTTTACTCAAGCAGTAACGGTATCGGATCCGAATGGGCGAGTTTCCGCCTATGTAGTTCTCGGGACCAGTCCCGGTCCGTTCCAAGTACGCATTCGCGATGTCGGCAATCTGGTAACAAATCCGCCGACTGTAACTGAAACAGTAAATATTACTATTTCCGGTCTCAATAAGGTCTCGGGCGATGGGCAGACCGCATTCATCAACGCAGCGTTTGGAGGGCCCCTCGTTGTTAAGGTGGCAAATGCCGTCTCACAACCCGTCGCGTCCGCAACCGTTAACTTCGTCGTTACCTCCGGATCCGCAACGGTCTCCCCTTCGTCGGCTCTTACCGCAGCTGATGGAACTGCCTCGACGACTGTCACCGCCGGAGCCACTGCGGGCCCAATTACAATTACCGCAACTGCCGGAGCTTTCTCCCAGACATTCACTCTTACCGCGAACCCCCTCGGTCCGACGAACTTCAGCTACTCAAACGGCGCAAGCTTCGTTCCGAACCAAATTTCCCCGGGAGCTATCGTCAACATCAGCGCGCAGGGACTGCTTAGCGCCAACGTGCAAGGTGTCGTTGGGGGCACCCTAGTCGGCGCTCTTCCGTATACGGTAGCGGGCGTATCCGTCACCATCGATAACATTCCGGCGCCGATCTTCAACGTTTCGAACCTGAACGGCACACAAACGGTAACGGTGCAGATCCCGTTTGAGGTTCGCGCGACAACCGTACCGATTACGATATCGGTGAACGGCGGTGGATCGACAAGCGCTTTCGTCACCGTACTGCCTCTGGCACCGGGTATATTCGAAACCACACAGACGGACGGTCGCCGTCGGGCCGTCGCACTGCGTCCTAACGGTACCGTTGTTACGCAAAGTAATCCAGCGGGCCGCGGAGAAAACATTCGTATCTACTTAACCGGCTTGGGTGCCGTAACTCCTTCGGTTCCAACCGGAACGTTTTCCACCACCGGTTCGGACCCAGCTATTACTGGAGCACTGGTTGCAGGGATCAACAGTGGCGGCGTTCCGATTGTCCAGGCGATCTATGCCCGGAACTTGATTGGAGTTTATGAACTCACCATTACGGTTCCGACTGACACGGTAGCCTTCCCATCGGGCACCGTTGCCTTGTCTGTCGCGGTTCAAGGCCCGAACGGAAGCTACGTTTACTCGAACCCTTCCGCGATCGCGATCCAGTAGTTTACCAAATAAGGGGCGCCGTTCAGGTGCCCCTTTTTATTGAAACTTCACCATAACATCAATCAACTGGTTCGACGGCTTTACGACCACACGGACAATCCGGTTAGCATAAGACTTTGCCGCTGCAGACTCCAGAGTAAGGACGGCTTTTTGACCCGCCTTGATTTCTCTTGGATCGAGAGTAACTAACATCCCGGGATAGGTTGACATATCGAGGGAAACTGACACGGGCCCCTGTAATTCATTGGTAAGTGTCACAACTGCTTTCGTGCCTGCCGCTTTAGGTAGGCTGACCTCGGCCTTATCAACCTTTACGCCACTTTGGATTGCCGCCAAGCTTGGCGCATCTCGAAATGCCTGGGCAGGGTCCACCCCGTTCCCACCCTCTTTCTTAGCCTTTACCTCGCCGAAAGGTGTATTTCGATCATACGAGATGTACCAAACCCACTTGCCGTTTTCGACTTTCCAATAACTCGGGATCGGAACCACCATCAGTTTCGGCGCAGACATACCAAGGAAAGAAATCAACATCTTCGCGTCGAGTTTGACTTTGGCCTTCGTGTACTTTTCTGAGTAGACAATATCGCCAATGGTGAAGCCTTCTATGGCCGGCTTAGTGGCGGCATAGAAGCCATCTTTGGACTCCTCGGCCACAAGCGCTTCCGCCCTTCGGTACTTGCCGGTTACATGGTCCTGATAAAACTCGTTAACGCGAGACTTCAGGGCTTCATCGACATTCGCCGGCGCCTTTGCAAATGGGTTTAGCGCGGCAGTCTGGCCGGAAGCCGACACGGCAACAATCGCCGCTATAGCAGGTCTCCACATATCTGAATTATCTGACGAGGGCGGTTAGCGTCTGGTACCGGTAATTCGAATTACCGGCACCAAGCTGTTTCGGCTCTGCGATTCCGGAGCAGGACGGGAAGCGAGTTCGTTGTTGACGGTGGAGACGAAATCCTGCACTTGGCGATGCATTTCCTCCATTTTCTCGCGCATGTTCATAATGATCTCGACGCCGGCCAGATTCACGCCCAGATCACGAGTCAAATGAAGGATGATCTCGAGGCGTTCCAAGTCGTCGTCGGTATACAACCGCGTGTTCCCATCGCTTCGGGATGGCTTCAACAGGCCCTCGCGCTCATAAAGGCGGAGGGTTTGCGGATGGATTTCGTACTGTTCCGCTACCGACGAAATCATGTAAGCCGCTTTGGATTTGCTTCGTATCGCCATACGTGACTCCTACAACTGCTCCCACAAGTTGGCCCGAGGATCTTCCGGATGCAACTGTGAAAGCTCCCTGAGAATTTCCTTCGTACGCTCGTCCTGAACCTTGGGCGTTTGGATCGAAACTTCTACAATTTGATCGCCGCGTTGGTCCTTCCGGGCATTGTATACGCCTTTATCGCGCAGGCGAAACTTTTGTCCATTTTGGGTTCCTTGGGGAATCTTTAGCAACGCCTTCCCATCGATGGTGGGGACCTCAATCTTAGCGCCCAATCCAGTCTCTGTGATCGAAACCGGAACCTGGATCAGAATATTGTCGCCCTCCCGCCGGAAGAACGGATGCGATGCCACGCGGGTTGTTATATAAAGATCGCCCGCGGGAGCGCCATGTGTCCCCGCGTTTCCCTTGCCCGCGACTCGCAATCGCGAGCCATCCTGTGCGCCGGCGGGAATCCGAATGTCCACCATTTCCGATCGCGTAACGCGTCCGTCGCCATGGCAGGTTGGGCACGCATTCTGCAACCGTCCCTTTCCATTACAACGAGGGCAGGTAAGATCGAACTTCATCGAGCCGGCCATCTGGGTCACTTTGCCGCTGCCGTTGCATTGGGGGCACGTTACGGTTCCGGTGTTTGCGGTCCCCGTACCATGGCACGTGGCGCAGACCTCATGTCGCGTGATCTCTACCTTTGTCTGTGTGCCGCGGATGGCCTCCCAAAAATCGATGTTCAAAGCATATTCCAGATCCGAGCCTTTTTCGGGTTCCGGCTCCTGCTCCGCGCTTCCACGTTTGAAGAAATCGAACAGGTCGCTGAACCCGCCGCCCGCACCCTGCTTCGCACTGCGTCCGCCTTGCGCGCGCGCGAAGCTTTCGAAATCGAAGCCGTTGAAGTCCATGTTCGGCGGACGCTGCGCACCGCCACCCTGACCGCCGCCGAACGGATTGCCTCCTCCTCCAGGACCGCCTTGCGGCCCACCTTCCGCATAGAAGCCGTATTGGTCATACATGGTGCGCTTCTTATCGTCGCTCAGAACGTCATAGGCTTCCTGCACGTTCTTAAACCGATCTTCCGCCGATTTGTCGCCGGGGTTGAGATCGGGGTGATACTTGCGCGCCAGCTTGCGGTACGTCTTCCGGATGTCATCCGCAGACGACCCTTTCGGCACGCCCAAAGTCTCGTAGTAATCTTTTGTCGCCGCCATAAGTAGAAAATGGGCGGGCCGGAAGTTCAGTTAACTTCCGGCCCGCCCTGCCTCGACTGCCTTTACTTCTTATTTCTTGTCGTCGACGTCGACGAACTCAGCATCCATCACGTCGTCTTTCTTTGCCTGGCCCTGGGTTCCGTTGTGGTTACCTTCGGTTCCCGCGCCGCCCGTGGGAGGCGTTTGGCTAGAAGAAGACTTGTACATTGCTTCGGCCAGCTTATGGCTCGCTTCCGTCAACTTATCGGTCGCGGCGTTCAGCTTATCGGCGTCGTTTTCGGTCATCGCTTTCTTGGTGTCCTCGATAGCCGCCTCGATCTTCTGAGCGTCCTCACCGGATACCTTGTCGCGATTTTCCTGGAGCGTCTTCTCGATGTTGTAGATCATGGAATCCGCACGGTTCCGGGCCTCAATCTGGTCCTTCGCCTTGCGGTCGTCCGCCGAGTGCGATTCGGCGTCCTTGGCCATCTTCTCCACTTCCTCCTTCGAAAGGCCGGAGGAGGAGGTGATGGTGATCTTCTGTTCGTTGTTCGTGCCCTTGTCCTTAGCGGTCACGTTCAGGATTCCGTTCGCATCGATGTCGAACGTCACATCCACCTGAGGAACTCCGCGGGGAGCAGGCGGAATGCCGACCAGTTGGAAAATGCCGAGCACTTTGTTATCGCCGGCCATCGCACGTTCACCCTGGCAGACCTTGATTTCGACCGTAGTCTGATTGTCGGCAGCTGTGGAGAACGTCTGGCTCTTACGGGTGGGGATCGTGGTGTTGCGCTCGATCAAGCGCGTCATCACGCCGCCCTGAGTTTCGATACCGAGCGAGAGCGGGGTAACATCCAGCAGCAGAACGTCTTTCACGTCGCCGCCGAGAACGCCGCCCTGAATTGCCGCACCCACCGCAACCACTTCATCGGGGTTGACGGAACGGTTCGGGTCTTTACCGAAGAGATTCTTCACTAATTGCTGAACCTTCGGGATACGCGTGGAACCACCGACCATCACCACTTCGTCGATGTTTTGGGGAGTTACACCGGCATCGGCCATCGCCTTCTTGCAAGGCTCCATGGTGCGCTGCAGAATGTCATCCACCATCTGCTCAAACCGCATACGGGTGAGCTTCATCGCCAGGTGCTTCGGACCGGTTGCATCGGCCGTGATGAACGGCAGATTGATCTCGGTCTCCATCAGGGTGGAGAGCTCCATCTTGGCTTTCTCGGCGCCTTCTTTCAGGCGCTGCAGAGCCATCTGGTCCTTCGAGATATCGATGCCTTGTTCCTTCTTGAACTCCGTGATTACCCAGTCGATGATGCGCTGGTCGATGTTGTCGCCGCCCAGGTGCGTATCGCCGTTGGTGGATTTTACTTCCACGACGCCATCGCCGACTTCGAGAATCGAAACGTCGAACGTACCGCCGCCGAAGTCATACACCGCGATGGTTTCGTTGTTCTTTTTATCGAGACCGTAAGCGAGCGCCGCCGCCGTCGGCTCATTGATGATGCGCATCCCTTCCAGGCCAGCGATCTTGCCCGCGTCCTTGGTGGATTGCCGCTGCGCGTCGTTGAAATAAGCGGGAACCGTGATTACAGCCTGTGTAACTTTTTCGCCCAGATAAGATTCCGCGGCTTCCTTCAGCTTCGTCAGAATCATCGCCGAAATTTCAGGCGGAGACTGGGTTTTGCCATTAATGTCTACCCGCGCGTCGCCATTCTCGCCTTTGACGACTTTGTACGGGACCATCTTCATCTCTTCATTCACTTCATCGGAGCGTCGCCCCATAAAGCGCTTAATGGAAAAGATGGTGTTGCCGGGGTTGGTGATTGCCTGGCGCTTCGCTACTTGACCGACCAGCCGCTCACCCGACTTGGTGAATGCGACGACGGACGGCGTAGTCCGCGCTCCTTCCTGATTCGCGATGACGGTCGGCTGTCCGCCTTCCATGACCGCAACCACCGAATTGGTGGTTCCTAGATCAATACCGATAATTTTGCCCATGTGAGAACTCCTAATAACGACCGAATCGTTAAGTACAAGTCCATTATGTAATGTGAGTGTCTTCTTGTCAAGTACCCGGGCGGCTACTCAACCCGGGCTTTCAGAAAAACCGGCAGTTTTGCTACCGAATGTTTTCAATTGCTTTGGCGAGCGCTTTACCCGCCTTGGCTTCATTCAGCTGTTCGACTGGCTGAGAGAGCGACACAAAGACCCGATCCGCGACTGAGAGTGTCGTTGAGCGAGACGAAATGACGCTGGTGACATACCGCTCTGCAACCGAAACGGGAGCGCCATTCATCTGTATCTGCGAAAGATAAAGCTTCGGCATCTGTGAGCTCTTGCCCGTTTCGAACAACTTGGCGATTTCCTTTTGCAGCCATTTGCTGGCTTCTTTGAAAAGCGCTTTGATTGCGTCGGAGGCAAGTTTGCCGAATTCCTTCTCAATTTCTGGAAGTAATTTATCGATAAAGTAAGACCAAATATCGGATACCGTGTCGGCTATGTCCGTGAGAAACGATCTCGTTGTGTAGACAGTGCCGTCGTATTCGACCAACTGATCGTTCGTAATGACCCGGCGTTCCCAATTTAAAACCTTTGCCCCTTGTACCGATGTATAGATGCCGCGAGAAACAAGCACGCCACCCCGCCCGGCGCGATCTTTCACACCGGCAACCGAAAACATGTACTGGCTATCAGTCGATTTGAATTCGCGAACCGTTCCCGCAACTACAGTCCAGCCATCCGGAGAACTGGACGCGGCGGTAATCGTTCTTGGGCTTCGCGACGTTGCGTCGCTGCCCGGGCCATTGCACCCCAAATCGCTATCGCGCCATTCCGCGGGGATTGTCTCCAAAGCTTGGTCCGCATCGGGATTCGAATCCCCTGCGGTTACGGCTGAAAAGGGGATGAGACACCCGTCGGGAGTCTTAATGAAGGGGGAGGTGGATGAAAGCGGCTGCGCGTAAAGCACGGCCGCGCTTGTAATCGCGAATAAGGGGTACATCAGCTTTTTGATCATAGATATTCTCCTTTTATGAAGTTCGTTAGAACGCGACCGAATCTTTCAGTCCACTGGTTCCGAGGTCCATTACGTGGCTCGGGCTGGTATGGGTTTTCTTCAGCCGCTTTCTAAGCACGAGTATTCGTTACCTGTCGCTTCCTCGCGGGAACATTTGGCCTAGTACATCGCGTTAAGATCAAGTATTTTCGCTATGTCCATTCGTTGGAAAAACCTTCTTCGCTTGTTCTTGCAAACAGCACTCCTCCTGTTTATATTCAGACGCGAAGATCTGGTCGGTTTCGACGCGTCAAAACCAGTGGTGCAGAGTTGGTTCAAGAAGGCGGACGACCTAATGGCCGACCGAGGGGAGTACAAGGGACTTGCACTCGGTACGCAGTTCGCCCTAGCCGAGCCGCTATTACGTTCCGCTTGGCAGAACAAATCTGTTTTAGATCTGGAAACACAGCGACAGTTAGCGGTTCGCTTGGCACAGACATGGCTTCAAGCCAACAATCTACTCGAAGCGTGGGACTTTCTTTCCAAGGTCGAACAGGATGAAAAGCTGTTTGCGTGCAGCGGTCAACCGGGTCCAACTACGCCCGTACTGCTGCTTTATTCGTGCGCCGAACTCTACAGACTGGGTGGAACTGTAGCTTATACATTACATACGTTTCCGCGCAGCCAACTGGATAGCGATCGGATTGCTTGCAGCGGGCTTGAAGCGTCGAAGCCCGGAGCAGCACGTTGCCTATCTGTTGCACTTGAAAAGCTGAGGCGCTCGGAAGCCAAATTTACTCAACTCGCCGCTCGCTTGTCGAGCAATAATTTGCCGAGCGATGTGGATCGATTGGCGTTTGTCGCCGGCATATCTATCGACAATTTGGCCATAAAAATCCAAGAGCGACAGAGCTATGTACAAATCGCTATCGCTCTTGCACTGCAAGAGAGCGCGAATCCCAAAGCGATGATCGACCAATTAAAAACTATAAATAAAGCCGGCAACCCGGTAGTCGATAACCGCGTATTGCTTCACTGGGCGCGTGGTCTGCGCGACCTGAACCAAAACGAAGAAGCTCGAACGAAGCTGGACGAAATACCGCCGAACTCAAACGTCGGTTGGCTCTCGCAAATCGTCGGGGCAACCCTCGATATCCGACAAGATAATTCGGAGAGCGCGGCCCGGCGTTTAACAGCAGTGCTTCCGCGTCGGGAATCCTCTTTACAGGCGGACTT
>CAXSIG010000016.1:0-11270 GCA_964237255.1 uncultured Bryobacteraceae bacterium | reverse complement strand
CAATCTGACTCGGCGATTAGCGGCTTCGGATAACTCGGACGACATTCTCATCTCGGCTGCGTTGAAGTATTCTGCGTCGTCCGCATGGCAATGGCTTCTTAGCCGTTACGCGGCTTACGTCTTCGGGGCTGGCGATTCATTTTTTCGACTTCAATTTGCCTCGTGGCGCACTCAAGAACACGAGGTGCTGCTCGGTGCCCTGGCACAGACAACGGCGAGTCAGAATGCGCAATGGAACGATGGCGAGTTGGCGGCCGATCGTCGCCGAATTGCCTATGAGGAACTGGCGAAAAAAATTGTCGAAGTGAAACCTGTACAACCGGTAAAAAAGACCGGCAATGAAATCTGGAAAGCTGCCTGGGTGAAAATGCGGCAGAACCGATGCGAGTTGCTTATCATTCTTCAACATAGGCCGTTCGCACCCGAAAAGGCGGTTGCAAACGCCTTGGGGGAATTCCAATACACGGCGGTGCACTATCGCGACGAAACCGCCGCGCCGGTTATCACGCCATTAGGTTCAACCACCAAAATAAATGGAGATCTGAACCTTCTGAGCAAAAAGCTTCAAGCGAATCAGAATGCCGGCGCCGTTCTCCAAGAACTAGGAAAAGCGCTGCAGTTTCCCGCCGTTACAATAAGTTCCGGACTGCCGCGGCGTTTAATCGTGATTGCCAGCGGCGAATTTCAGCAAGCACCCTGGTCGATTCTGCCCGATCAAGCCAACCACCCGCTGGTAGAAAATTGGAGCATCGTTCAGGTAAGTGGCCTACGGGAAGTCGCAGCGTGGAAAGGGTCCGCGAAAAAACCATCCACCGCTACTTTTATCGGAATACCCGATCTCTCAGGCCTATCCAAGACCCTGTCCAATGGACGGCTGGAAGAACTAGTTCGACAGCCGGCTTGGGAGGCTGCGGAAATCAAAAACGCCACCGGTGTAGTGGAAAGTCTAAGAAATCTTGGATCGACTACGGAGTATAGCGGCGGTTCGGCCACAGAGACGAATCTAGTTCATACCCCGGCTAACTCGATTCTTCATATTCAAACGCATGGCGCCTATATGGGCGGGTCGAGAGTTCCTCCTGATGACCGTTCGGTAATGCTTTTCGCCCCTGACGGAAAGAACGACGGAATTTTATTGGCGAGCGAAGCATCGATGATGCGATTGGATGGGACTCTGCTGGTGACTTTGGCTGCTTGTACTACGGGACGGGGCCGCCCGCAGCGGAATAACTCACTTATTGGGTTTCGCACCGCTTTTCACGATGCGGGCGCCAAAGCCGTTATTGCTCCAATATGGGAAGTTCCAGAGAGGCAAACATCCGCCTTGATGAAAGCTTTATACTCCCAAGCTGCCCAGCCATGGGATGAGGCGCTCCGAAAAGCTCAGCTCGGCCTCCGTAAAGAGCAACCAGGTAGTTGGGCCGGTTGGGTGATCAGCGGAGACCCTTTTTAGAAGTCTTTGAAATACTTTTCCGTCTGGGATGTTTTTTCGAACAGGCCATATCGGCGTTCTGAAAGGGACAAATCGACTTCGACCGATCCGAGCTGCAACCATGGATCGCCGCAGTTGAAAACCCATAACCATTTTTTGTTTACCTGCGTGGTCAGCTTCGGCTTCAGAGGGCAGGCAAATTTGGGTTGGCCATTCTTTAATACGGAAAGAGAGTATGAGAAGTACGCCTCGGGCCCTTGCGGTCGACTCAAAACCACGTAACCCCGATCAACCGACGGTCCTAACATCTTGGTATCCGTGTTTTGCAAAGCGGGCACTTCTCCCACGGGTCGAACTTTGCCCAGAGTTCCCACTGGATGACCAACAGTCCAAATCGCCAAAATTGCCGCGAGAACTGTGAGTGGTATCCCAATGCGATTCACCACCTGGGACTTAACGCTCGCCGGGCTACTCTCGACGACGGTGGCACCTTCGGAGCTTTCGACTACCACATACCTGTATTTTCCGATTCGATAGGTTGTCTGGAGAGAGGTTTCAAACTCATTCGGCAGATCGATTTCATGCCAAAAAATCACTACGGGACCGCGATAAATCTCGATGGAACGCGTAGGCTCCAACCGGGTTCCAGCTACATAATCAATCGGCGGCTTACCATCCACTGAGACGCGCATGCGGCCAGTTGCCCTGTCTCTTTGCTCTAAACGCTCAAGTGCCAAGACTTGAAGGCGTTGAACTTGGCTGTCCAGTTCAGCCGGTGAAAGAGGGCGGGGTTCTCGATTGTTATCAGGCGGCAAGTTAAACTCCTCGGAACTTGGTGGCAAATAGACAGCCTGCGGCCACCCCCATTGTTGGAAAACGGCGCGTAAGCAAAAATCGCATAGGAACACGTGAAACAATGCGCGATGCCGGTTACCTCCCGCGCCGCTCTCAAGATCGTGCAAACGAGTCGCGTTCTCGCTATGGGACAGCGGCATCTCCGGTGAGTAACGCCGCCATAGATGTTTCCAAAAAGAATTTCTTTCAGCCTCCGGAAGTTCCACAAGGCCGTCTATCCCTAAAGGTCGCCGCCCGTACGCGGGCCGTATTTTAAGATCCGTCCTTTTGGCTAGAAGGCGCTGACATGCAATTGCTGCCTTCTTATAGCTAGCCTCACTGAGTTCGCTCAATTCGAAA
This sequence comes from uncultured Bryobacteraceae bacterium, assembly GCA_964237255.1. Lineage (GTDB taxonomy): Bacteria > Acidobacteriota > Terriglobia > Bryobacterales > Bryobacteraceae > JALYXI01. The sequence continues at coordinate 8,644 of CAXSIG010000016.1, read as the reverse complement.
ACCGACGCCTTCGGTTTCGGCTTGCCGTACAGGGCTTTTTCGGCTACGTGTTTTCTCCTAGGTGGAAGCGCTCCTTCCAAGAAGCTGAGTACTTGATCCCTCGTAAGGCCCTGCAAGACCTCTAACACAGCAACACCCATTGGTACCGGTGTAGCCATATTCTCGTCCGAGATCATTCCAGTCGCGATGAGAGAGGCCAAGTAACGCCTGATGGTGAGCGGCTCGTTACTTGACTCGTTGTGTTTGCGATCTCTCCAATGCGACGCAATCCGGAGCAGCGTCCACGCATAGAACGACGAATCCGTCGAAAGCTGCCATGCTACTTGCGTCCTTGCCGGAAGAATCTTTCCGGGAAGCGACCTGACGATCTCTAGAAGCGTCTCACCCCTTCGGAATGAGTTCTTGGCTGTAACAGCCGCTCTGCGTTCACTTCGCCGCCCTGACGATGTATCGTCTGCGTGACGATAGGCATCCAGGACAATGCCATCTCGCTGGGCCCCGGTCAAATGAGGTTCAATGAACAAGGCCAGTTGAACGCAAATCCGCCAACCGGTATCCGTAACCGATTGAGAATGTGACGCCATTCGAGAGGCGCTTAACGAATTTCAGGTAGTGAGCATTCGCCCGCTCCGCTGGTATCAGCCATGCTATTTATACCCGAAATAGTGGACGCCCGCGCGCCAGGAACCGACTTTGCGCCGGAAGAAGTTGCGGGACTTGTGCAGGCAATCGAGATAGCCTTCGTAATGGGGCAGTAGGAGTCTGAACCCACCACATCGACAGTCAGGGTCAATCTGCCGGGGTTGGCTGTGGCGGCCGCTTTTAGGGCCTGACATGCGGTTCCGCCTCCCACGTGATTTTGCAGCACGATCGCCCACTTATCTCCCAAGTCGACCGGTTTCACAACGCCCTTCTCCTTGTAATAGTCCTTGTTAGATACATGAAATCCGATAGCCCGCATCAACGGATCGGTATAGTCATTTTCCTCAATATCCAAGAAGTAATCTCCAGGCCAACCAGTTCGTGCAGCTTGGCTGCTTCCCACGGCGCGTAATTTGATCCGATGAGGGTCGAAAGGCGCGTTGAAAACACATTGCGAGGTTCCTTTTGTCAAAACCACCCTTAACAAAAGCTCAGCGGCGGAGGGGCCGACGTCCCAAAAATTGTCCAATTGCCACTGGCGCTTGCTCGTCCAGCGGTAAACTTCGAAACCGCAGCCGCTGGTGGTCGCGTTGGCCGTTGAAAATTCTTTTGGCAAAAAGCTATTCAGGCCGGCGGTTATGGAACCGCGCACGGCTCCTTGAGATTGCACCCTCCATTGTCTTGCGCCAGTGGAGCGGTCGACAAAGAAGTAATCTCCATTCTGCAGAACAAACGCATCTTCGTTTGGAGAGACAAACAAAGCACCAACGTCTGAATTCCAAACGATTGAGCCGTTCGAGTCAGTTTCCACCGGGCCGCGCATCACGCGCCCATCTTGAGTGAAGACCACCAGATCGCCGTCCAAAGTATAAACCGTTCGGCGGGCGACATTGGGTAAGTTTGAAAGCATGTTCCATGACGATCCTCCATCGTCCGAAATCCAAACCGTACGGTCGAAAGACCAGAACAAGCGGCCGGACTTGAAAATATCCGCTACCAGAAGTTCGGACTGATTGACGGCTCCAAGTACGCCCGGAAGATCAGTAACTAGAGTCCATGTACGAGTAGTTTTGTTGCCGCGGTATAAGCGTGCCGAATCGGTAACGGCATAGGGGACGAAACCATCGTCGCCGGCGCCGGTCTCGATTTGGGTAATCGACTCGCGTGTAGACGGAAGGCTCCACCGAAGTGTTTCGCCGTTCTCGGTGCGGACCCGGGCCCCATCGCCGAGAAGTTTGAAATAGGAGTCTTCACCAACGGCGAAGCGCCCGAATTTCGTCCCGGCGAGTAACCCGCTCGCCAGGCTGAAAGTCGCGAGAGCGACAGCGGGCATAACCGAAAAGCGTAGGATAGATTTCACGTTTGTTCTCCTTCGATGAAAGTCATTTAGTATCTCACGTAATATGTCAAATAACATCGCGATCTTACTTCAGATCGGCGGATTTCAAAAGGTCTTCCTGCTGCCGTGTTTCAGCGGCCAAGGTGGTTCCGTAGCGGACCTTACTCGACTCCAGTTCCGCAATCGCCTCACTGGCCCGGCGGTATTGATCCCCAAGAACAGTTCGGTCGTCGGCTGCGGCGGCGCTTGCCGCGGTAGTCAGTTCCGCCAACCGCCGGCGTTCCGTGGAGAGATCGGTTTCAATCTGATCAAGGCGAGCTTCCAGCGTGGCGATACGCTGCACCCTGGCGCGGAATAACTCCAACATTACCGTGAGCTTTTGCTGCTGCTGAATGACGAGCCGAATCTGGCGGACCTCATCCACCAGTACCGAAATGTCGGCCGGAGCGGCGGGTTGGGCAAATGCCCAACCCGCTGCGCCTGCAAGGAGCAAAACGATGCGCTTCATATTTTCCTCTTGCCTCCCTGTTCTTTAGTCCGGGCGCGAAGCAATGATTACCTTCGCGCGACTCACCGTATTTGGATCAGTCGTAAAAGGCCGTAGCGGCGCGCGCAGCCACGGCGCGAGAGCACGATTGCCGTTGAACGATTGCCACCAAAAAAGGCCGGAAATAGAGTGGTTGAGCGCGTTTTTCTGCGCGGCGATCCATTGAGTATCGGTGATCGCGGTGTCGCCGTCATCAGTAAGGGTGTCATAGGAAATCATGTGTGATAGGTCCGTTACGTGGGCTTGGTCCTTGTGAAACTCCATCGGTAATCCGCTGATGCGCGGCGCATTCACATCTGTGGAATTTCGTCGATAGCCAACCGTAGCGGGCAAAAGATCTTTGGTCCAAGCGAGAAGCGTGACGTACGCACTTCCCGCGATATCCGTTCCGTGATAGCCGTCCTCAAGTACTGGGATCACGACGAATTTAAGGCGATTTTCGATTCGCTGAGAGTTGGCCCACGCCGTCATGGAGTTGATGAAATTCGCTGCGGGAGTGACACGCTGCGACCGCCACTGTTGCTTCAAGGTCGAATCGTTCCCTTTTACCAACGCCCAGAACCGCTGTGCGCTAAGGTCACCCCGAAAGCGGCAGAAGCCGTAATTATCGTCGCGATTAGCGCCGTCGTCCAGGTAAATGGTCATGACCAAGGTCTCACCGTGTGTATAGTACGGGAGAAGGGCCTTGGTAAACGTTTCGGCATTCTCGTATCCGCCAAAAGAATACGAAAGGAACGCGAGTTCACACGCCCTTGACGCCGGGCAGGAACGAAACACGTTAACCGACTGCGTCACGTCCGGCGAAGAAAAAGCGCTAAACCCGATAGCGGCCATCCCAGTGGACGGAAGAGCCGTAGTAGTGGAAGCGAGCCCAAGCAGCAACGCGGAAAGCGTACGACGAGGGCTGAAGTTGAGAGCATTAATGTATCTCATGCATTCGAGTTTTCACCGAATGAGAGATTTTCGCGGGAAGATTTGGTAGCTGACCTAATCGTACTTTTCGAAGATAATGCGCCGTCGTTCCAGCCCCTCTTCTTTCAAAAGCAGTCGCAGGTCATCGACCATCTCTTTCATGCCGCAAATATACACATCAACGTCGCGACGTTTAGCCAAGCGGGACATGACATGGGGCTGCAAGCGCCCGGTTAAACCGGTCCAGCCTTCGGAAGGCTGCGTGAGGGTCGGAAGAAACGAAAAGTTCGCATGCTCTCTGGCCATCTGCTCGAACTGCTCCCGATACAGGATTCCATTTTCGTGCCGCACACCGAAAACCAGTGTGAACCGATGTTCGGAATCGTGAGGAAGTTGGGCCATCAACATGGACCGGAAGGGACCGATGCCAGTCCCAGTCGCAACCAGGATGCTTTCTTCGGGCAGCGGATCCTTAAAAACGAAGTTGCCGTATGGACCCTTGAAATCGAGTTCCGCGCCGAGGTCCAGATTAAACAGATGTGGCGAAAATCTACCATCCGGGACGCGGTTCAAGCAAAGATCGAAACGATTTTCGAACGGCGGCGACGAAATGGAATAAGCGCGCGTGACTTCCTTACCCTCGATATGCTCGGTAAAAGAGACAAATTGCCCGGGAATGAAGTCCATGGCGCCATCGCCGGGTACTTCGAACGAGAAATGGCGGACTTCGGGAGAAATTTCACGCGACTCCAAGAGCCGCGCGATCACGCTACCTCCGCGAGCGCGGCACGAGCGCGGTCTACAACAATTCCACTAAGAGCGGGGTGGCCATCGAGCGGAGGAGTCACCCGCATGGGGATGCCGCCAAAATCCTCTCGAAGCTCGTTTACGATTGCCGGCAAGTCTCGCTGCAAGTGAATTCCGAGCGTGAGGAAATACGGAATCACCAGAACTTCTTCTGCGCCTTGCTCCACCAGACGGGCCGTGGCTTCGCGCAGGGTGGGAGACACTTCGAGGAACGCGGTTTCGCAAAGGGCAAACCCGCCCGCCTTGGCCGATTCCGCAGCCACCCGCATTACAGCCTCATTCGCGGAGGCGACGCTGGAGCCGTGTCCGAACACGACAACCCCGGTTCTCACGCGACACCTTGAATATAGGCGCGCATGCGATGGAGTTCTTCCGTCTTCCGCGTTAATTCGAAGTGCATAAGATCCCGCATGGAAAGAAAGCCCACGACTTCATCGCCGCGCATGACGGGAAGATGGCGGCATTGATTGGCGCGCATCGTCTCCATGGCTTCATCGACGCCGGATTCTTCCGCAACGGTGGCGACCTCTGTAGTCATAACCTCCGAGATGCAGGTTTCGTCGCTGTCGCGCCGATTAATCACGACGCGCGTCATCACATCGCGCTCGCTAAAAACGCCTTGGAGGCGCTTGTCGGCGATCACGACAATTGCACCAATTCTCAATTCCGCCATGCGGCGAGTCACCTCGGCTACCGTTTCCGCAGGCGAGGCGAAATACAGTTGCCGGTCGACCATTTGCTTGACCTGCACCATTGATACAAGTTTACCGTCCAAGCAAGTTTGGAAAGCACATCCCGGGTCATGAGAAAGCCGGGGCGCGGGAGCCTCGATTTCTGCCCGGTAACTAAATTGTCAATCGCTAGTATTCACTTCCAGGTGAATATAACCATCTCGAGTCTGGGACGGATCGCGACCTATATAGCAGCACCCATACTCGCTTTCCAGATTTTCGCGCAGCCAACCACCTTCGAAGCGGCTTCGATTCGCCGCAACGTGAGTGGGGGAGTAAACACCCAGATCAGCGTTTCCGGTGGGCGACTCAACATCGAAAACGCATCGGTGAAGACTCTCGTCCGGAACGCATACGGAATTCTGAGTTTTCAGCTCGCCGGTGAGCCACGCTGGATGGATACCGAGATGTATGACATTGTGGCGACAACGGGGACCAGCGATGCAATTTCATCGGAGCGGTTGAAGGCACTCTTGCAGACCTTATTAATCGAGCGATTCGGGCTTCGGGTGCACTGGGAAACGCGAGAGGGACCTGTATACGTGTTGACGGCGGCTAAGAACGGACCGAAGCTAAAGCAAAGTTCGCAACCGGGGGCGCCAAGTATCAATACGCAAAAGGGATCGGGAGGCGTCACGATGAATGGCGCGCGGGAGCCGATCTCGATTCTCGCCAGCAATCTGGGTAATCAGTTGAGCCGGATCGTTGTGGACCAAACCGGCTTGACCGGCATGTACGATTGGACGCTGGCGTGGAGTCCGGATATGGGGGCGGACTCGGTGGGCCCGTCATTGTTTACCGCGCTGCAGCAGCAACTGGGATTGAGGCTGGAAGCCCAGAAGGGTCCAATGCAGGTGTTAGTCATTGACCGTGTGGAGAGGGCGTCGGAGAACTAGTCAATCGCTTAAGACACGATGAGAGTGTTCGCCACGGTAACTGAACGGACCAGTCGGGTCAGCCCGAGCATACCGGTCCGTCACGCGTCGTGCGGAGCACACAGACGCAAATCGCCTGCAGCGCATACAACCCCAGGAAAGGCGGCCGAATTGTAGTTTAACGATCACGAGCGCACGATTACGAAAATTCACGATGATCCGCGATAAGAATGGTAGCTTTAGCGGACTCCTTCCGAAACGGGTCGGCATCGTGTAAAAAAATATGCTCTCTCCTACACCGATCCTTGTCGCTTACGACTTAAGAGAAGGAAAATCGCAGCAGTACGGCTATGACGGGTGGGGGAACCTGACGTCGAAAACGGGGGATGGGCAGAACTTTACGCTGATGGTGGGTTCGGACAACCGGCTGTACGGCGCGGGGATCTGCTACGACGCGAACGGCAATATGGTCGCGGTGCAGAATGGATGCGGGACGCCGGAGTACGGGTACGACATAAGCAATCGGCTGATGCGCGCGGGAAGTACGTTGGGTGGGCCTGAGCGGTACTGGTACACGGCGGATAATAAGCGGGTGACGACGCTGACGCTGGCGAATGGAACCGTGAGCCAGGTATTCTGCATCTACGGGGCAAAGGGCGAGGCGACGATGTGCTCCGCGCAATCTTTCGGGTCGACGCCAAGCTGCTCGCAAACCGAGTTACAGTGGGCGGGGCGAGTGATGCGGCAGAAAGAAAGCCCGGCGATGACGGACCGTGTGGGAAGCGTGGTGGCGAAAAGCGTGGGTGTCGGCGAAGAATGTTTGCGCCTGGGTGGGATACCAGAATCCCGCTTTTCGCTCAGCAATGGTTCGAGGAACGAACATGCGATCCGAATTTACAAGGAGAAGAATTCTGATTGTAGCGGCTAGTATTTTTATCGGGACTGCTGTTTCATGCAACGTTTTGACTCCTAACCGCCAGTTGATTACGAGGTCTGGAGAACAAACCTACTTAACCAATAACACTGATCAAGTGCGGTCTATACTCGCAAACCATGGTGCTCTTGATACAGATATGGACGTACAACGAGCCCATGAAGCAGCGTTCAAATCTGCTAGTCAAGATATTGCATCAGCGAAGTATCCCGACACCGTCTTTGCTGCTCGGAGAGAATTGGTCAGACAAATGACGGACCTTTCAGGCAGGACTGTTGACGGCGGCACATATCTTAGAATCTTAAGAAAGTCGAACGCAATATGCACGACTCACTGGCTTGACACAAGCTCTTACCTGTTAGTTCGCATCACAAGCGGTTCTCAAGCGGGACGTGAGGGCTGGATCTGCGGCTTGAGTGTAGCTCGAACTGTGGCTATGCCGTAAGGAAGCAAAATCGGGAACTCCACTACGGTATCGGAGTATGCTGATTCGTTAGCTGGCGAGGAATGTTCCCGGAGATAGACCTGTCTTCTAATTGGCGGTTTTTAATTCTCGTAGCATGGCGTCGATAGTTTGAAGACAGTTTGCTGCTGATAATTGGGCTGGGTATGCGATTTGGATCCGATCGGCCTACGGTGAAAATGTCCTTCAGGCGGAGGACACGATACTCCACGAAATCCTTCACAAGATCGCCACGCCATATAGCGTCGATAGAATCAAGGACGGCGATTTGGGTGAGAAATGCTTCCGTAACAACTAATTAGGAAGGTAATCGAGTGAAGACGATCTTCAGCGTCCTCTACGCGTTTGTTGCGTTATCGGCAGCCCCGCGCGCCGCGTCTGTGAAGTTCACGGTTCTTAATAGATGGAGCCTGCTCCACAATTACAGAGTGCTGCACTTCCGGGAGAGCCCGGCATCCCCGGACATCGCTCCTTTGTTCAGGGGTCTGCGTGCCGCCAAGATTCCATATGGGACTTATAACTATGAGCTCGTGCCAGCGCCGGGCGATCTCGGGAGGAAAGAGTCTTGGGCTCAGTCGACGTTTACCGAGACCAGACCCACGTCACAGGTACACTGGCGACTCAGGATAGCGTTGGGACTGGGGCTTCGTCGCCCGTCTCGGGAACTATAGAACCTCGTCCGAAGGGAGGCGAGCCTATTTGGATCATCCTCCAAAACGTCTACGGCGGATATCGGCAAGGTTATCGGGAGGAATCGGCGGTGGACGAGAAAGGAAGCTTCCAATTGCCTTCTATCCGGGGAAACAATGTCATTTTCGTTTGTGCGGGCTCGAAAGTCCTGATGTCGGCATTGCTCAGCATCAAGCTCACAGAAAGCGTGAAGCACTTACACGTGGACCTGCGAACAGGGACAGTTAAAACGGAACTGAGGTAAACGAGTCCAGGATGGCGCAGCACTACTCGCCTTACGGTGTTGCGCCGCCATCCACCGCCAATACGGTCACTACAGTGGACCCGTGGGGAAATTGCATTCGTGACCTGGAACGGCGCCGATATCCGCGTGGTCCAGGAGATGCTCGGCCACGCGAAGATCGCGACAACGGAACTATACACACGTGTTTCGATCAACCTGTTAATTCAGGTGTATCTGGCCACGCACCCCGCAGCAAATCTTAAACGGTCGGCATGTGGCGGAAGGCAGTATGATCGGGTTAATGACGCAAGTCCACATAACTGAAACCGAGCTTGCTCAGAACCTCCATGCCGTGCTCGAGAAAGTCCGGAACGGCGCCGAAGTCGTCATCGAGCAGATCGTCGACGACGCCGTCACCGACACAAAGGAGGCCACGGTGGAGATCACCGGCCTGCCCGACCCGACGCCGCCGGCCCAGACC
>CAXSIG010000015.1:4676-20930 GCA_964237255.1 uncultured Bryobacteraceae bacterium | reverse complement strand
CTCCACCTCTACTCTGTTCGTTGTCGAGTGATAAAAACGATCCGTATGAGTATGAGTCGTCTCTTGGGATCGAATAACAGCGGGCGACGGAATTACCGGCTCGGCCAGAGACGAGGGCTCGAACAACGAAGGCACCTGCGGACGAACCGGTCTTTCCTGACCCAGAGCTCGCGCCGCCAGATTCGTCAGAAAATCAGTCACCGGACACCATGCCCAGGTAAGCCTGTCTTCGTGTCGCGCTCAAATGCAGAATGTCGTGTTCACTCCACCCATAAGCTGTCGCCAGCGAATGGACATCGCGAAGCATCCGATGCGCCCAAGCCTGAATTTCCGTCCAGAGGAAAGACGCGATATCGAATGGAGCGTTCCAGGCGTGACTGCATGCCGGGCACTCGAAAGCCAAGCGCACATCGGCCTGCGGGTCCACTTCTCCCATGTAGACCGAAACCTCGTTCGTAACCTGAGGGGTCAACTCGCGATGAGCGGGAACGCATCTCTGAAGCAACAGTTCGCTCGCCTCGCTTACGCTGTTCGCTCCTTCAATCGATTCCAGGTCCGCACTATCGGGCAAGCGAAACGCAATCCGCAGATCGCCCGAAACGAACGTCAAATCTTCTGCCGACAAACTTCGCTCCGGCGTCCGAATCTCCGCCACACGCAACGTGCTTTCAATCGAATCCCCACATGCCGGGCACGCCGAGAGCAGCGTCAACCGCGGTCCGAAGATCCACTCGCGAAGCGTCAGCAACAATCGGTCGCGTGCTCCAATGCTCAGCGATGCCACCACATCCAGCGGTTCCCGGCATGAGGCGGATAACAGAAGAAGCATGCGTCGCGTAAGCGATAGCTCGCCGGAAGCCACGTCACAGATATCCATTAGTTCCGCCGCGCTAAACGGCGACAGAGTCAAAGCCGGCATTTACACTTCTGGAATTGAGAAGCTCGGCTCGCTGGGTTCGGTCACTTGGGCGTCGCGCTCCCAGCCTTCGTTTTCCAACTTAAGATGCTGGATCGCAACGGCATTTGCGTTGGCGTCCAGGTCTGGTAAGGCCTGATACTCCGAAACCCAGGCACGATGCACCTGATACGAAATTGCCAACTGGCCGGCTTCGTTATAAACCTCGATAATGATCTCCTTGCGGAAATCCTTGAGTGACACTTCGCTGCCCAAACCGTTGCCTAAAGCCCAAACCTTGCTCGCCCACTTCTCGAACTCCGTATCGTGGGTGACGCCGCGCTCCAACGTGATCGCCTCATATTCTGACCGGCCCGGTGACTTGCGGCTCGAGCTCGGATCTCCGCCATCGCGATGTTTCACCACTTCTGTGGTGCGTTTAAGGGCGCTGACTTTACTGACCCCCGCCACATACTTGCCGTCCCACCGAACGCGGAACTTGAAATTCTTATAGGGATCGAACCGCTGTGCGTTTACCGTGAATTGCGCCATGTTTTTAAGCCTGAATTTGTCCCGCTAACTGTTGAATGGTGAGGAATACGAACTCGGCCGGTTTCAGCGGCGCGAAACCGATCAGCACATTCACCACGCCTCGATTGATATCGTTTTGCGTCGTTGTCTCGCGGTCGCACTTCACCAGGTAAGCGGCCTTCGGCGTGGAACCCTGAAAGGCGCCCTGCCGGAACAAATTGTTCATGAACGCACCGGCATTCAACCGGATCTGCGCCCAAAGGGGCTCGTCGTTCGGTTCGAACACCACCCATTGCAACCCGCGGAACAGACTTTCCTCGATGTACAACGCCAGCCTGCGAACGGGAACGTATTTGTATTCGCTAGCTTCCGCATCGGCGCCGGTCAGCGTTCTGGCGCCCCAGGACACCGCTCCATAAATCGGTAAATTCCGGCATGCGTTCAAACCCAGCGTATTAATCGGTCCGTTCTCCGCGTCATTGAGCGAATAAACAAAACCTTGCACGTCGTTCAGATGAGCGTCCGTACCGGCCGGCGCCTTCCAAATCCCGCGTGACGCATCGGTTCGCGCGTAGAGTCCGGCAATCACGCCGCTCGGTGCGAACGTACGCAGTTGATAATTGTTCAGCGGATCGCGTAAACGAAAGCGCGGAAAGTAAGCCGCGCCGTAACTGTCGTGAACCGTGAGCCCGGAAGTCTTCCAATCCACAGCCTTATCCGGCGCGTTAACACTCGGCGGCGGATCAATCAAGAGAAAAGCGCGGCGAGACTTACAGTACGTCATTGCCGCGGAGTAAACGGAATTCGGATCGACGGATGCGTCAAGCGCGCTCGCATTTCCCGATTGCGCACGCGTAGCATCCGGGATGCATAACAGGTTGAACAGATCCACCTTGTCTAACGCGTAGATCCCCGTGAAGCTTGCTTGATCTCCAATCAGGTCCGCTGTGCCGGGCAAGCTCGAACCATCCGAACCTGCCGTTCCCGCCGCCTGGGCCTGTGAAGCGCGGCCTTTACCCAAACGATAGTGGGCCACGTTTCCCGCTCCGGCGGCCAGCTTCAACATGGTCAGCGCCGTGTTCGTCCCATCGGACAAAGTAAGCTTGGCATCCTGCGCATCCGGAAAGAGCGAGTTGGAGAACGCGCCCGTAATCCGAATGCCCTTGCCCGAAGCCGAAGGAACGCAACGAATGGCCGCGCCCGGGAGCGCCGCCTGCAGTGCAAGGTTGGCCTTACGCTCCACCACCCGGCACACGGCGGAGATGGTCGACGGCACATCCTCGCCGGAACTCAGGAACGGAACCGTGACGTTCGTAATCAATCCTGCTGGCGTGTCGCTCGATATCTTAAACGAGTAATCTTTGTCGTTCTTCAGATCCGCGAACGTAATATCCCCGCCCACTATTCCGGTCTGCACCGGCCTGCCCGCAGCTTCGGGAATCGAAGCCTTCACCATGCCGGAACCGCTGTCCGAATCGTTGACTACGGCCAGGACGTAATTCGACTTGGTGGAGTCGAGAGTTACGTTGTTAAACGTCTCGACTGTCCCGGTACCCAGGTCGGTCAACGTGAGATTGAATGCCTTGGCATCGGAACCGGTGTTCGCGTAATCCACGTCTGCGATCACCGAATTCGCCCAACCGCCTTTGCTTAACGCCGTAAGCGCGAGCGAGCGTTTGCCGGTTCCTCCCGCGTCATCCAACAGCGTGATCGTAGCCGCCACACCGTCGCTCTTCGGAACGCGCACCACATAAGCGTCGGACCCGCCGTTGTTGAAGTATTGCTGGACCGCGTAGCTGAGTTCGCTATCCGAAGCCAGTCCGCCGAAAGTCCGCTGATAATCCGCGAAACTAAAAATACGCTTTGCCCGATTATCCAGGCCGCGCGAGGTATATCCAACAAAAGCGGTGACTGAAGTGGAAACGCCGGATATTGTCCGTACTCCGCTCGATATCTCCTGAACGTAAACACCCGGATAGGTAGCTTGAAGTGGCAAATATTTCTCCCGATTTCAAACGCTGGACAACAGCGCCAGCCTAACTATAATGGGAAAAAATTTCTTGTCAAGAAAAATATTATGAAGCTTGGATGACGGCGCCGGACATCTTCTTCCTATTTTCCAGTCGGTCCATTTTCTTCTGCGCCTTCTTCTCCCAGTCCTCCTCCAATAGCCGTTTAGCGGAGGACTGAATCGAATCGTGGAGAGCGGGACTGGACTTCGCCAGGGAGTCCGCCCACTCCAACGGCTTGGCCTTGGGATGTTCCGCCCGGTACATCTCGAAATTGACCTTCAACGGTCCTTGGCTCAACTGCGTCGCCACCAGATCCACGGCTTCGCTGTGCTTCTTGAGCGCAGTGTAGTTCGTCAGCTCGGCCTTCGGGTTGTCTTTCTCCCACCGCACCGCCGCGCTTCCCACAGCTTGCGCGCGCGTGGGCATTGCTATGGACTGCGGGATCGCTTGATTCGCAGTCTGGACGCGAAAGCCGGCTCCCTTTGGCGGCAAGCCTTTCCATAGAAGGCCGGCTTGCTCGGCGGGAACCTCAACAGGAGCCGGGCTTGCTGTTTTCTCCGCGTTCTTTCGCAAATAAGTAACTTCCGGCGGCTTGGGCGAAGTGTGCGGCAAATCTTTATTTGCTTCCGCAGTCCCAATCAGGGTGTGCCCGATGATTTCTTTCCCCTCGGCAGTGCGCGCGTTTTTCGGGCCGTACCGCTTGTCCATTTCCGCGACCGTCTTCAAGTTTTCACGATTCGAACTGACTGCGCTCGCGCCGCCCTTGATGAGAGCGCCGAACATCTTCTGCCCCAGAGTGGTCAACACGCTATTCAAGTCCGCCGCCGGATCGTCCTCGATGATTTTGATGACCGCGGGCGCAGCCAGCATCATCTTGAAAACGACATTGATTTTCAGATTGTCCGGTAGCGACGTCAAGTTGTTAATGGCTTGTGGATTGAGGGTCATGCTTCCGAAAATGGGCAGAATCGCTTTCCCGACAACGTCGGCGAAGAGCGTATGGGCCGCGCTCGAAAACGCCTGGCTGTCCCAGTCGCGGTGTCGAAGAAGAACATCCAGCGCCACGCCCGGAACAATCTTCGCGGCTGCCTCCGCTCCGCCGGCGAAGCCGTTCAAAACCATCTCCCCGGCAAACATTCGGTTGCTTTCCTTTAATCCACTGAGGATGCGCATTTCCGAGGGTTCAAAGACTTTCGAAATGCGTCCCCGAAAGTCGACTGGAGCAACCAGCAATGTGCCGATTGCGGTCGTCACCAAATCCTTCACATTGTCGCGGCTGTTCAGTGTATAGCGCGTGTCCGAAAGCCCCTCATGGACCACCATGCCGGTCGCTTTTCCCGCAACGGCAGCGGCCAACTGTACCCACCAGACCGGCGGAAGGAAGTAAATGATGGCAGCCTCCGCCAGCCACTCCGTCAGCTTTACCACGGAGAGATTCAGCGTCTCGTCCGTATTGTGAAGGGCGGTGACTCTGGTCTCGAACTCTTGCTCCTGCAAACCGGCAAGTTGCTTTGTGTTCTTCAGGCCGTAAAGTTTTCGCTGCCGTTTTGCCTGCGCGGGGTCGGCCCGTTCGCGAACGCTTGCGATGGTGGCGTTGACGGCTCCGGCGGAATCCAGACGGCGAACTTCATCCGTAAAATCTCGCAAGGATGCCGTAAACCAATTTGAGCCGGCATCTCGCTCCACTTCCATTCGATACGCACGCTTTCGTCCGTCGAGTGTCGGATCCAGAACGGTCTGGAACTTGTAATAGTAGTCGCCGTATTCGCCCGTCAAATAGGCAAGGTATGCAAGAAAGGTGCGCCCATTGTGACGTCGACCGTGGTGCTCAATGCGGAATCGATCGTTGCGAGCATCGGTTCGGTCCAAATACAACGCCAATACGGAGTTACGAAGCTCGCGAGAGATTCCGGAAAGGGTCAGCATTTTATACGCGCCGCTTAGTTCCGAATCGGACAACGTGGAAGCAGCCTTGGTCTTCGGTTGCAGAGCCTCCTTGATCGCCAGGTTCGGATTGAGTTCCACCTGCAAGCAGTGGAATCCACGAAAGGAATTTTCCACGCGCTCGGTCATAGTGTAGATCCGCTTTCGCGTAATTTCATTGATCGAAAACAGGTCGTGGGCAAGCGTATAGCGCGGGTCGTACAGCTGTTCCACGATAGAGAACCGAGGCCTGACCACCACGTCCCCAACTCTCTTTTCGCGGTTCGCGTCTTCAATCAATTCGTTGAGCCGCAGGCCACCTTCAACCCAGGCATGCAAGAGAAGCGCTTCAATCTCGCCGAATTCCTTGAACGAAAATGCGCTTCCCTTTCTCCTGCTTCCCCACCCGGGATAAAGCAACGCATAAAATTCATCCGCTAACGTCGGACTTTCGATAAACAAAGGCTCAAGCGTCTTGTCGCCTCGATAAGCGGCGAAAAACTTTGCCTGCACAAACTTCACCTGAGCCGTGTAGCTGTCTTGCAGATGCTTCTTTTTCGGCTCCGAATCGGCTTTCCCGATAGCGGTTTCCCACACGCGATGGAAATGATGGAGCGCCTCCTGCATGTGGTCTCTGTCGTTGAAGAAAGGGCGTATGCTGCCTTTCATCGCCTGAAGAATCGGCGTGGTGAGGCGCTCCATCTCCCGATCCATATCTTTCCACTCGTCTGCCTTTCGTTCATCCTCCAGGGGCTGTTGGACGTTCCGTAACTCCCGCACATACGCCTGAACGCGGCGATCGAAATGAAATCGAAACGATTTCTCCAACGCATCCGCCAAAGGCAGGTCCGACCAGTACGTGATCAGATTCGACCAATGGGACTGATTCCGGATATACCGCTGCCAATCGCCTTCCACACCCCGCAGGGCCGATATCTTGCCCGCTCCCCATACCTCGTTTAAGAGTCTGACTACGCCGTCCCGGTCCACGCCGAAGTAATCGCCTGTTCCGAACAGAAACAGTTGCTCGGCTTTCGTCAGCTTATGGTCCAGCGCCGCCATGGCGATCAAATACGGATGCGTATGCCCGTAATACAGAAGCAAGTCCTGTTTCAGACTGACCGCCCGAAAGAATTCCCGCGGATACGTTCGGTTGTACGCCTTCTCCACGTTTTCCGCCGTACCGGAATTCGCCGCGGCAATACGCTTCAAGACTTCCGACGGATCTTCCATAACGGTCCGCGCCACGGTAGCGGACGCGATGATCGCGTGGGCCGGCCGGGTCAATCCGCTTTTCTAGCGTGCCCAGGGAAAGAACCGCCTGTTGTTGTGTTTTCGAGTTCTTGACTAACCAGGAAATCAGGTTTTGCCCGTAAACCGTTTGAAACTCATGAGCCACCGCTTCTCGCAACGCTGGAACTTCGGTGATTGCGTCGGCGGTCCCGGATTCGTGAATCCGATGGACCACATCCAGCACTTTGTTGTGTGCCAGACGTTCCTTCACTTCCTTCGGAACGGGAGGCGGAGATGCTTTGGGATCCGTATCGGGCAGAGCGGATTTCCTGCGAATATATCCAGCGGGTACGAGCGGCAAATGTGCGACGTCGCTCCCGCGCCCGATTGCGATTGCCGCCGCATCGGCCAGTAGCTCCGCCGGTCCCGCGTCGGGCGCTATTTCCAGCAAGTCGAAATGAGGAAGCGGTTGTCCACCGTTTTGGGCGACGTGTGCGAGTTCATGCGCCAGAACATCGGCCCCCGCCTCGGCTCCAAGAACCACCTTGTTTCCAGCCGTATAGGCCCGGGCGCCAATGGCCGCGGCCGAACGCCTGGCAAGGTCCCCCTCATGCAGACTCACCTGCGAGAAGTCGAACCGGAAGCGCTTCTCCATATCGGCGCGCGTAACCGGTGGAAGCGGCCGGCCCCCGCTTTGCAGCGCATCGCGAACAATCGAAGGGGCGCGCTTGCGGACCGGCGCTGCTTTCTTCGTCTGTTCCGGGGATGCAGCGATGGCGGTACGGCCCTTCAATATGGATCCTCGCGAATAAGACTAATAGCTCCCGGTGAAATGCGCAAGAGAATTCCGCGACAGCGTTATGACGGGTTTCGGTCTGAGTTTGTGAGGGCCACAATTTGCTCAGAGGCTTCCCGATGAAAAGAGCGCTTCTCCATCTGGTAGGTTTAGCGGCTGTGGCCGCGGCTCAGCCTCCCGGCCGTAACTCGCTAGTGGCCCTATTGGGCTCGGATCTTATGCCGCTGAGCTCCATGAAGGATTCTCCGGATAGTCCGGAGCGGGAGCGAGTTATGGAACGATTCGCAACCGATATCAAGTCGCGACATCCTCAAGGCTTTGTCACAAGGAAGCTAGCGTATACGCTGACAGGCGCGCTGATCGGAAAGAGCCTTTCGGATGAAAAGGTGAGACCGCTGGCGAGCGGCATCGTCGATAGTTTTGACGAAGCATTCCTATGCAGGGCCAGTTCGTGCAACCTCCTGGAATCGGTTCCGTTTCGCGCCGCAATCGAGAAGACGAATGCATCTCTCACCGCTTTGGGTGTAAGTAGTCCTGACGCACAAGAGTGTTGCGCCTGATCTATCAAGCAGCCACGCGCGTTGCGTATCGAACCACTCTTCTCCCTCTTATCGAGCCCGCATCCCGAAGTTAGGAACAACATTAAGAACAGAGCGCCGGGACCAAATTACGGAATCAACAACTAAGCTTCAACGCAAGCTGGATTTGACGCGGCGGGAGTTGGAGCGAATTCGACCTAACTGCTAGAGTCTAACCATGGATCTGCCCCAGAACATCGAAATCCGACCAGACGTGATGTTGGGAAAGCCTTGTCTGAAAGGTACCCGTATCCCGGTCTATATTGTTCTGGAAAAACTCGGAGCAGGAGAGACGGCGGATGAGATCCTTTCCGCTTATCCGCAGATTACCAGGGACCATATAACGGCCGCGTTTCAATATGCGGCGAGCCTTGCCAGCAACGAGGTAATTCTTGCTTCGTGAGACTCGTTCTCGACGAGAACCTGTCTCCAAGTCATGCTGTGATTTTACGAGATCAGGGTCACGACGCCGTCGCGGTTGTTGAGGTAGGGTTATCGGGAGAGCCGGATGAGAAGATTCGAAATTTTGCCAATATGCTTCGTTTTCCAACGGCAGGAACACCGGGCGTGATTAGGTTAAAAATTCATCCCCCGACGGAACAGGCGATACGGAAGCAAATTCAAAAAGCCTTAAAGCTTCTCAAAGATACTCCCCTTGCCGGATGCCTCGTTGTCGGTCATCGCGACATGTTCCGAATCAGGAGCTAATCCTCGTCGAATCGTAGTGGTGATGAAGTAGTTGAGGGCGCGTGAGCACATAACGTGTTCCCGGAATCAAAAACTAAGCTTCAAAGCAAGCTGGATTTGACGAGGCGGGAGCTGGTTCTGAACCACGCCGAAAGTCGGGTCGTTCACAATTCGTCCAATCAGCGCGTAATTCGGATGATTCGCGACATTAAAAAACTCGGCGCGTAGCTGAAGATTCATCCGCTCCAGTAAGTGAAAATTCCGCGCGATCGTCGCATCCAGATTCACCAAGCTCGCTCCCACCATCGAATTGCGCGCTACGTTGCCGAATGAGTAGATCGGCTGAACGAATGCAGCCGTGTTGAAGTACCTCGAGGTCGACCGCTGATCCGACGGCAGGTTCGGGTCCACGTTCTTTCCGCTCGCATCCAGCACATAATTGGGACGCACCAGGATGCCGCCGCTGCCGCCGCCGATGTTGATCGGGTCGCCCCTGTAATTGATCGTGTAAGGAAATCCGGTTTGCAGTTGAAGCGTGCCGGATATCTGCCAGCCTCCCAACACCTGCCCCGCCCAACCCTGCGACATCAGGGGCTTTCCTTTTCCGAACGGCAGTTCATATACGCCGGATATAACGTTCCGAAACTTCGCGTTGAAATAAGCCGGAGACTTATCGGCGGAAAGGTTGAACGAATTCTGCGGCGGCGAGTTTTCATCGCCCGTGATCCCTCCCGCATTGCGATACTGCGGCGCATTGGTAAGCGCCTTGGAGTAGGTGAACGAATTCAGAAGTGACAGGCCGGCATGGTATCTACGCTCCGCGCGCACCAACAACGCGTGATAGCTGCTATGCGCCGAATGGGGGAAGTAGTTGATGGTGGTCACCGGGACCGTGTTCGAGGTCGCGGGAAACTGGAGTGCGCTCTGCACGGAGGGTGAGAGCGTGAGCCCGAAGTAGGGCCGCTTGGCGACCGTACCCGGCAGAGAGTTGTTGACCTGAACGTTCTGCTCCATATGGACCCCGGCTGTACCCAGGTAGCCCACCTCAATCACCGTATCGCGAGCGATGGACCGCTGAACATTGAAACTCCACTGCGGCGAATAGGGCGTCCCTTGATGGAGATCGATTGCGGCCGCCGTCACCGAAGCCGTACCCACCACCGCGGGTGTAAACACGGTTCCCACGCTCACCTGCGGCACATAAGCGTTGTAGGTCAATGTCTGGTTGTAGGTGGTGGGCAGGGTCTGGGCAAGTTTCAGAAGCGAGTTGTCGTCCTGGGTTCCGTAGTAGATTCCGCCGCCTGCGCGGACTACGGTCTTCTCGTTCAGCTTCCAGGCCGCTCCTAGTCTCGGGCTGAAATTTTTCCAATTGGTGTTGGCGCAACCTTCGGGGTAGCCGTCGCGGCCGCAAACGAAGAGCGTGGGACTGTAAATTCCTTGCTTGCCCGATGCGAAGATGTCCGTGGGCGCCGGGGCGGTGCTGAAATCAATGGAACTGATCTGGTGGCGAATGTCGCGCAACGGCGGAGAAACTTCGTAACGCAGTCCTAAGTTGAGCGTCAGCGAAGAAGTAACACGAAAATCGTCCTGGATGAACGCGGCATAGTTCTTCTGCCTGCCGTCGATGCGGTTCGGACCAAGCGTGCGAACAGCAGTTTGGGGCAAGCCCAGCAGTGCCGAAGCCAGTGCGTTGCCGCTCGTGTCGCCCGCTTTCGGTGCCGCGGCGGTCGCATTCGTGTACCCGCTTGTGAACGTGAGCGAGCCTAACGGGTCCGCATACTCGAAGCGCACATATTGAAACGCATCGAACTCGCCGCCCAGCTTCAGAGAGTGCCGCCCCAGCTGCCATGCGAACACGTCCCACGCCTGATAAACGTTGTCGCGCGATTGCGCAATGCCGCCTGGACCGGTTGCGTTGTAAGGTCCTGCGCCGCCGAAGTTCAGTTGACCCACAATGAAATTGGGCAGCGCCGCATTTGTGCCGTTCACCGCGAAAGACGGTTCCGGTAAACCGTAAAGAAAGTTAAGCCGGCTGAAGCCCAGGCGGATATCGTTGACCTTGTTTGTCGAAAGGACCTGCGTGAAACCGAACGCGGCGTTACGGGGCACGGAGTTGTTCAGCCCTTCGCGATTCGGCAGAGTAGCGGGGATAGCCGCATCTTCTGTAGCGCTGGAATAGCGTCCGAAGAGTTGTAGCTTGTCGGAAAGACGGTAATCCACGCGCGCGGACAGGTTGTCGTTGTCCTGCCTCAAAATATCCGTTGTATTGATGTACAACCCACCCGGTTGGTTCGGCAGCGGCAAAGCGCTGAACGCGGCGGCAACCGCTGGGTTGATACGGCTTGCGGGAATCATGTTACCCGCAAACATGGTGCGCAGGCCGTTCACCGGCGTGCTGGAAGGATCGTAAATGGGCGCCGTCGCGATTTGTCGTGAGAAGTCGCCCATGCGCTGATACTGGTCCGGCACGGCGACCGTCGTAAGGTTCGCAGCGGCTTGGCGATTCCGTAGTCCTTCATACGTGAAGAACCCGAACAGTTTGTTCTTCAGAAGCGGGCCGCCGATCAGTCCTCCGAACTGATTGCGGCGAAACTCCGGAACATCGGGAGAAGTGGTGAGGTTGAAAGGCCTCGCGTCCAGTCGGTTATTGCGGAGAAACTCCCACGCGGAGCCATGCCAGCGATTGGTCCCGGACTGCGTCACCACGTTGATCTGCCCACCGGAAGCGCGACCGTACTCCGCGCTGTATTGCGCTACCTGCACCTGAAATTCGGCAATCGCGTCCACCACGGGAACGTAGTTCAGCGCGTTGTAATCGGGATCCGTGTTCATCACGCCGTCCAGCAAATAAGCCGAGTCGTTCGTCCGTTGGCCCGCGACGCTGATGCCGCCGATCTCGCCCTGGCGAAGCGAATTTTGCTGCACCGCCAACCCGCCGCTATTTGTTCCGGGTGAGAGCAAGGCAAGCTGCAGGAATTGCCGGCCGTTCAGCGGGAGCGCCTTCACCTTCTCCGCCGAGATTACCGTTCCCTGTGCGGCGGTCGCCGTCTCCAGATTCGAAACGTCCGCTGTCACCTGAATGGCGTCTGTCACCGCGCCCACCGCCAAAGTCACATCGAACGACGACGATAGCGCCACTTGCAAATGAAGCCCCGTAGCGTCGAACGCCCGGAAACCCGGCGCGGCCACGTGCATGGAGTAATCGCCTGGCGGTACAAGATCGAAGCGATACGCGCCCCCTTCGTTGGATCGCGTGCTCCGAACCGCTCCCGTGGCCTGAGCCGTTAATGTGATCTCCGCGTTCGCTGTGGCAAGCCCGGCGGGGTCCTTCACCCTTCCTTGCAGGACGGCGGTATCGGTTTGGGCCCACGCGCTTGGCGTGAACAAAAAAGCAAACAGAAAAAAGCGTAGTGTCATGGCAGCTTTACTAATCGGCGAAAGTCTTCCCATGCGCAGGGAAACCCGGCGCGGGCGGTGCTACACCCAGGAACAAAAAGGTCCGCGATCTCCGGCGGGTGAGCCAGCGAGAGCGGAACGGAATTATGCATTTGGTCAAGCGTCTGGGCTACAAATTGGAGGCGAACCCAATAACGGCCGTCGCTCTTTGAACGAGAGAGAGAAAACAGCAGGGCCCCACCCGGCGGGACGTCATCCGGCTGGTAGTCCGGCATCAGCCAGGACAGGCGCAACATGCCGGAGAGATTGGAAATGTTGGTATCGTGTCCCGAAATGATCAGCAACTTATCGGTTGCGGAACCGAGCGACCCCGCGAGCGGCTTGCCATCGACACTTTGCTGCAGAGAAGCCGCGATACGACTCAAGAGAATCGATCCTCGAGCGCTCGCAAGATATGGCGTGCGCCGGAGCAGTTCCGCGTACGACGTGTGAAGCGCCATGATCTGGCGAAGCTTCACCGCATCCAGTCTTCCCCAGCCCAGACGCTCGCCGGTCATCCCTTCGCAGTATTCGAGCAGCAGATTCTCGGTCAGCGTCGACGCCGTAGCCAACGGACCGGTCATCGCGACCGAGCCTTTGCCGTCACTCAACGCAACCGGCTGATCCATAATCGAAGGCTTTGGTTTTCCTCCGTTCAAAATCTGGTTGAGGATATCGAACGCGGGCCGGTTCGCCTCGACCAGCGTTTCCAGCCGCGGACCGACGCGTCCCAGGATTGCGGCGCGCGCAAGTTTTGGGTCTGGATGCGCTTGCCCAGCCGAAATCGGATCGAAAAGCGGATCGTCCGCGCCTTCCGCCACATGATGGACTGGCAACGCGCAGTTCGGAACCAAGCCCTCTGCCATCGCCTTCGCCGTTTCGGTCGTTCGCTGATCCGTGTCGGCCCAGACATAAACATGGGCAGCGTCGGCGCACCCGTCCGATAAGTGCAAGTACTCCCGGTAGAAGCCGCCCATGAACTTCATTAGGAGCCGCCCGTGCGGTGTTAGCTCACCCGGACCGGCGTCCCACTTCGGCCAGGACGAGGCCGCGACGCGATTCAGCCGATCCGGCTCCCACGTAGGCGCGCGCACGCCATGACGCGTAAGCAGGACCGTGTACCGAAGTTCCTCATCGGGCGCCTGCGCGCGCACCATGTCGCAGGCAGCTGCCAGGAATAGAATCCGGGCGAAGCGGGACCGCACTCTTTAAAAGTCCAGCTTGAAGCCGCAGATGGCCCAGATCTTGTAGCGTTCTTCCTGGATCGGGTGGTTCGGGTCGCCGATATACACGCGGTAAGGTCGGTTTGCCAGATTCAACATGTCGATGAAAACTCTCGCGTGCTTCGTCAAACGTTGGCTGGCGGAAAAATCGACTTCCAGTCGGTTGTCGAGCCAGTTGTCGTCGGCCGGAGTGGCCCCGATCGCGAGTATGTAACGGCCCTGGACGTTGAAGGAGACGCGGGACGAAAAGCCCTTCCGGTCATAAGCCAGCGACGCGTTGCCCATGTTCGAAGACTGACCGGGCAGAATGAAGTTGCCGCGAGGCAGAGTGGCGTCGGAGTGGACATGTGTGTAGTTTGCGTAGGTGCTGAAGCCGCGCAGGAAGTGGGGCAGAAAATTCAACTGGCGTACCAGAGTCAACTCAACGCCGTACAGGTTCGCGGTGTCCCCGTTGATCGGCTGCGTGATGCGATATATGTCCGTTCCTAACGACTGTTGCAGCGTGGTGGAGTAAATATAATGATTCAGGTTCTTATAGAAGAAACCCGCGGACAGAATGCCGACATTCTGGAAGTAATGTTCCAGGGAGATATCGAAATTGTTCGCCGTCGTGACCTTCAGGTTGGAATTGCCTTGGGAGATAGTCAGGGCGCTTGTGTCCTGAAGCACAAACGGAGCCAGGTCGCTGTAGTTCGGCCGCGCCAGCGTGCGGGAGAAGGAAATGCGCAACGGCGTGTCCTTGAACAACTGATGGCGAAAGTGCAGGCCGGGCAGAACATTGAGATAGTCGTTCTTCTTTTGCGCGATAATTCGTCCGCGGACCACCGTGCCAAGCAGTTGATATTGGGGCGCGCTGTAAGTAGTGTTGGTCCCTTCGAACCGAATGCCTCCTAACAGCGTGGTGTTTTCGCCGAGATAAATCTCATCCATCACATAGCCGCCGGTCACGCGTTCCTTGGCGCGATAGCTGCCCGAATCCCCGGTTGCTCCGGGAACCGTGTTTAACGTCCACCCGACGCTGAGTGCGATGGCTTTGACCGGGTCGGGGTAAGCGCTCTGAAACTCCGGATACTTTCCGCCTAAATAGTTATCGGCGGGCGAGTAACCCGGCGCGATGTTATCCAGGAGCGAAATCGTCGTCCCCGTCTTCGGAGTTTGAGTGATGGTGCCGACGTCGCGCGTCCGGTTCTCATCGCGAATCGCCATCCCAAATTTCAGCAGCGCGCCGCTCTTGGTCCCGAAGTGGTTAGGCGCTGCGAAGTCGAACCCACCCGTCAGGTTCCGTTCCGCGCCATGATCGTTTTGAATCGCGTTCTGGATAAAGTTGAACGCCTGCAGATTCTGGTTCAGAGGATTTGCCTGAATGTTCTCGGGATCAATGGCCGGACCCGTCACATTGGGAGCGAAGTTCACGCCCGTCTGGCGATAAGTCGCTTCCAACCGGTAGGGCGTGTTCAATCGGGCATTCGAATAGGCCGCGCGCCACGTGAGCAGCCAGGATCCGGGGAGCGTATTCGTGCCTCCCAAGTTCAGGGCGGTTTGTGTGGAATCGTGATAGCGCTTCCGGAGCAGCCGTTCCAGGCGGTTTGTGCTCACCAGGTTCCGCAGGCGATGCCGCAGCTCGGAGTCTTCGTATTCCGTGCGCAAGCCGCGCAGGTGGATCTCGGATCCCGCGTTGAAACGGTAGTCGATGTCGCCCGCCCCTCCGCTGCGCGTCCGAGTCAAAACGTAGTCGCGCATGTCCAGAGTCGCCAATGCCTGATTGGTCCCGTAAGCGGGTTCCACATCTTGCGACCCGCGGTTGTTCTGATAAAAATTGCCGGATCCGATGAAGCCCAGCTTGCCGTTCAGAAGGCGCTGCCCATAAGTGGCGCTGTAGTCTTTGATGTCGTCTTTGACCAGCGTGTTGAATCCGCTGCCGAGCGTCAAGGCCAAATGGCGCTTGGCGGGAGCGCGCTTTGTGATCAGGTTGACACGGCCGCCGATGGAGTCGGCTTCCATATCGGGCGTCAGAACCTTCGTGACTTCAATCGCGCCCATCAGGTCGGCGGGGATGGTGTCCAGTGGGATCTGGCGGCTGGTGTTCTCCGTGGTCCCGATGCGTACCCCGTTAATCGTTGTCGCGCTAAGTCGAGGCTCGGTACCTCGAATCAGTACGTAACGTCCTTCGCCCTGGTCGCGCTGCACCACGATTCCGGGGATCCGTTGAATTGCCTCCGCGGCGTTCGGGTCGGGAAAGCTTCCAATCTGATCGGCGGCTACCAGGTTCACTAAGTTGATCGAGTTCTTCTGATCGTTCAAAGCACGGGCCTGCCCTACCAGATCGGGATCGGAAGAAACGGTCACGGATGTGGTCTGCGCCGCCAGTTCCAGTTCCAGATCGAGCGGCGCAGTCTTGCCGCCCGCGACGGTGACGCTTTTCGTGCTGGATTCAAGGCCCAGTGAAGAAGCGGTAATCTTTGCCTCTCCGGCGCGAACGCCCTGCAAAAGATAATGCCCGTATTCGTCGGTAGCGGTCTGCATACCCTGTCCATCCACACGAACACTGGCGCCCGGAACCGTATTGTGATGGACGGCGTCCGTGACGGTTCCTGAAACATTACCCGTTTGGGCGTAGACAACCAACGCGGCGCTGACCAGCAGCGTCAACCTGACAAATTGAGACATGTTCCGTCATTCTGGCGCGCCAATGTTACGGAGAGATGTCAGAGCGATTAACTTAGGGAATATTTGGGTTGCAACTTACTTTCGGTAACCGATTTGTAACCAACGCGATGCGCGCGTTTAATACGCTAAGCCTTGGGACTCTTACCGAAGGACGAAACATTCTGGGAATTCTTCACTAAGCAGACCGCGTCTCTTGCCCTGGCGTCCGATCTCCTCTTCGGTGGAGCGAAGAACGGGCCGGCTCAACTGGCGGGCGCCGCCATCCGCATCAAAG
>CAXSIG010000015.1:0-4666 GCA_964237255.1 uncultured Bryobacteraceae bacterium | reverse complement strand
CGCCAGAGCGCTCTCATGCTGCGAGACCTGCAGGGGCGGCTTCACAAGTCTTTCGTCACGCCGATTGACCCCGAAGATCTATCTCAACTATTCGAGTCCCTCGATGGTCTGATGGATGGACTGGAGGCCATCGCGTATCGTCTGATGGCCTACCGCTTGGAACCCGTAGCGCCTCTGATCCCAGACCTCGCCGCACGCATCCATTCGCTGGCTGAGCTCATGGAAAAAGCCTTCGGGATGTTGAGTATCAAAGACCCCATCGACGACCTTTGCACCGAAGTCCTGCGAATCGGCGAGCAGACCGATCTGGACCTCCGCGAAGGCGTGACCAACTTGTTCGCGGAAGAGAAGGACGTCCTGACCGTGCTGAAGGTGAAAGAAATTTACGATATGTTCGAACGCCTGAACGACGCCTTCCAGAATCTCGCCAATCGTCTTCAGAACGTCTCCATCAAGAACTCCTGAACGGGCGCGAATAATCCCAATGGATCAAACGCTCGCGATCGTTATCGTTATCTGCTTCTTTGCCTTCTGCTTCGATTTTCTGAACGGCTTCCACGATGCCGCAAACTCGGTCGCCACCGTGGTAACCACGCAGGTCTTGAAGCCGTTCCAGGCGGTCTGCTGGGCCGCGTTCTTCAACTTCATCGCCGCCTTTTCCTTCGGCACCGGTGTCGCGGATACGGTCGGCCACGGCATGATCAAGCCGGATTTTGTCACGCCTCCGGTGCTGTTGGCCGCGCTATTCGGAGCGATCCTCTGGGACTTGGGCACATGGTGGCTCGGACTTCCCACCAGTTCATCGCACGCGCTTGTAGGAGGGCTGGCAGGAGCCGCGATCGCCAAGGCACAGATGGCGCATGGATGGTCCGGCAGCTTTGACCCTATCGTGGTGAAAGGTTGGATCGGAACCGTTGCCTTCATCTTCATTGCGCCGTTGATCGGGATGGCGCTCTCAGCGCTAGCCATGATGGCCGTCTACCGCATCTTCCGGAAAGAAACGCCAAAGGAGTCCGACAAGCTGTTCCGCCGCCTCCAGTTGTTTTCCGCCGCGGCGCTGAGTTGGACCCACGGAACGAATGACGCGCAGAAGACCATGGGCGTCATCACCGGGCTGCTGGTGTCGGTGAAATATATTCCCGCCTTCAAAGTTCCCATCTGGGTCATCCTGCTCGCGCATTCGGCGATGGCGTTAGGGACGCTCCTGGGCGGCTGGCGAATCATCCACACCATCGGTAAGCGCCTCACGAAACTGAAACCGCGGACGGGATTTTGTGCGGAAACGGGAGCCGCCGCTTCCATCCTCATCGCGACATTGTTGAAGCTTCCCGTTTCCACCACGCATGTCGCGGCGGGCGCTATCGCCGGTGTGGGCGCGGTGCAGCGCGTCAAGGCGGTACGGTGGAGCGTCGCCATGAACATCGTTTGGGCGTGGGTGCTCACCATCCCGGCAGCCGCGGTTCTCGCGTGGTTGTTCGAGCATGCGTTCGGACTCGCCGGTCATTGAATTCTCGATACCGAAACCTACCGTTCATCTCTCCGTAAGATCCGCGCGATGAGATGAAGTGGATGAATCAGAGCCAGGAACTGTTTCCTCTCTTTTCCGGACACGCCGCCATTCTCGATAAGCTCCTCTCGCTCGATCAACTTCGCAACCTCTACCAAACCGCGTCGCGAACCGACGGCTTCCATCGGAATCTGCTTTCGCATCTCGACATTCACCTGCAACTGAGTGATGCCGATTTAGCGCGCATTCCCCGCACCGGCCCGCTGATCGTCGTAGCAAATCATCCGTTCGGAATGCTGGAAGGTTCCATACTGGGCACCATCTTTTCTCGCGTCCGCAAAGACTACAAGATCATGACCAATGAGTTCCTCTCCTGTCTTCCCGCGCTGGAGAACGAGTGCATCTTTGTCGATCCGTTCCAAAGCCGAGCCTCCACCAGCCGCAACGGACTTGCCTTGCGAGAGTCGCTCCGATGGGTGCGGGACGGGCACATGTTGGTCGTGTTCCCCGCCGGCGAGGTGTCGTACTGGAGCCTGCGAAACCGCGCTGTGCAGGATCCCGATTGGACCCAGACGGCGACGAAACTGATCCGCAAGACGGGGTCCCCGGCGCTGCCTATCTTTTTCAATGGCATAAACAGCGTCCCATTCCACTTGCTCGGAATCGTGCATCCCAAACTGCGGACCGCGCGGTTGCCCCAGGAGCTGTTCAACAAGCGCGGCAAGACCGTCGAGGTGCGCGTTGGTTCCGTGATTTCGCCTTCTGAAATCGCTGGGCTTCCGGATGATGCCCAGGCCACGCAATATCTCCGCAGCCGAACGTATCTGCTCTCCAGACGCGGCGAACACTCCGTGGAAGCGAAGAAAACTCATCGACGCGTGCAGCCGATTCCGTGCCCAGGACCCAAGGACGCGTTGGTCGCCGAATTACAAGCTCTTCAGCCACAGCAACAGCTGGACGATTCGCCCGACTTCTCCGTGTACATGGCGCACGCGAACCAGATCCCGAACCTCTTGGACGAGCTCGGCCGTCTCCGCGAAATTTCCTTCCGCCAGATTGGCGAAGGAACCGGAAAGTCGCGCGATCTGGATCGTTTTGACGCTCACTATAAGCACCTCATCCTCTGGAGCAAGAGCAACGAAGAGATCGTTGGGTCGTACCGCGTGGGCCACGCGGATACCATCGTGTCCAGCCGCGGAGTACAAGGTCTATACACCAGCACGCTCTTCCAGTTCGATGAAAGATTCCTCCAGCAGATTGGGCCCGCTCTGGAGTTGGGGCGATCGTTTATCCGGCCGGAGTATCAGAAGCAATACGCGCCGCTGCTCTTGTTGTGGAAAGGCCTGGGGCGATACGTATCGCTTTATCCGGACTCTCCCACGTTGTTCGGAGCGGTCAGCATCAGCAGTCAGTACAGTTCCGCCAGCCGCCACCTGATCGCCCGGTTTTTAGAAGAGAATCAGGCGAACGAAAAACTCGCGAAGCTGGTGCGCGCCAGACAGCCCCTTCCGCGCAGAGGCAAGATCGACATTGACGAAGCGATCTGCAGCTTCTTTCGCGATCTGGATTCGCTCTCGGAAGTCGTCGGCGATATGGAGTCCGATGGTAAAGGAATTCCCGTTCTGCTCCGCCAATACCTGAAGTTGGGCGGCAAGATCCTCGGCTTCAATGTCGACCGGAACTTTGCGGAAGCTTTGGATGGACTGGTAGTTGTGAACCCGCGCGAAACCAAGCGCAATGTCCTCGATCGCTACATGGGAAAGATGGGCGCTGCCCAGTTTCTGGCCGGCGCCCCGCGTTAGACTACAACGCAAATTCCTCTTTTTCGTGCAACGCCAATCGCAGTGCCGACCGCACGCGGCGATGCTTCGCAATCCGCATCAGCGACACGAATCGATTCACTACTCGTGGTTTCTTGCCACCCCAGATCTGGTTGAGCGAGAGGGCTTCGCCTGCGTCCGTCCGATAGAACACGCGGTCGCTCCACTGTTTCCAGCCCAGCGCATGATGGGGATCGTCCTCCAGAATGTCAAAGATGTTTTCGAGAATCCGGATCCTCAAAGCTTCCCGATAGCGATTCAAGAACAATACATTGCTCTCACCGCGTACGCGCACATCGGAAGCAAATTCCGCGAAGCTGCCCGCCTCCGTAAGGTTCACACACGCGTTCGGCTCGCGGCCATGGCGGTCACCGCCGGAGATAGCCGGTAAGCCGAAACGTTCCGCCAGTTGCGCCGCCTTTCGGTTCTCTCCTCCGGGACGCAACCCGTTCAGTTCCAGTGCGTGAAGAGATCCGCGAAATAGTTCGAGGAACTGTGTCAGGCGCTCCATATGCCGCCCTTCCCCAATGTGGTTCTCGTCCCAAACCGGGTGATTCAAAATCACCAGCGATTCCGGGGAAGAGCCCACATACTCCAGCAGCGGAGCAATCCCCGCCTCATCCGGCGCTTCGGTAAATGCATTCATCGCGGCGGCCATCTCCTTCGCCCGGTCCGCCGGTAAATTGTGGACGCCGACATGGAAGAACGTATCGCGAAACGGCACGCTCCACTCCATCGAGATCGGGCACTCGCGCGCTTCCTCCAGCACGCGAAGCTGGGTACAGGCGTGAATGTTGTCGTGATCGGAAAGCGACACCATCGCCTTCTTGCCCAACGCCTGCTCGATCTGTGTCTTCTCCAGATTCCACGCCTGGTACGGAGACAACGGAGGCGTCCACCAGGCCCGCTTGAAATCCAGATCGCGGCCTTGCAGCTCCTTGTACTTCGACCGCTGTTTCCGGATAGCGCCGGATAACCAAGGCGTATTCGCGGTGGCCCGTTCGATGAAGTCCAAAGACTCAAGCGAATGGAACGTATGGCTATGGAGCGAAACCGCGGAACGGAACGTGGGAATCGGGCTTTTTGCCCATTGCAGGTATACGCGAGAGTGTTTCAAAGCATCTCCAGGCTCGGTCGAGCAAGGGGCAAGGCTCCAGGGAATCTTGCCCGTACATGGTCAATCTAGCCGGGGATGCGTTACGGATTTATCAACACGCGAATACATTCTCGCGATGATTTGTTTCTGCGCTTTAACCTAAAAAATCAGCTTGAGAGCGAACTGAATCTGTCGCGCGGGGAACGTGGTGCGAACGGTCCCGAAAGCGGCGCTGGCCCTGTC
>CAXSIG010000014.1:17786-21470 GCA_964237255.1 uncultured Bryobacteraceae bacterium | reverse complement strand
TGTGATTTTTCCGGCGGTCTAAAGGAACCTCCTCATCGAGTTGCCGAATCACGCCGTCGATGCGCGCCTTGGTAAACCCTTGCCGGACCAGTTTCTCCATCTCCTTCTTGAACTCGCCCTTGCGCCCGCGAACCATGGGTGCAAGCACCATAAACTTCGGCGTCTCCCCTTCTTGGGTCGGCAAGCTCAAGACGTGCTGAAGAATCTGTTCCGTGGTCTGGCGCGAAATCTCGTTCCCGCATGTGGGGCAATGGGGGATCCCGATCGAGGAGTAGAGCAGGCGAAGGTAATCGTAGATTTCGGTAATCGTGCCGACAGTCGAACGCGGACTACGCCCGGTGGTTTTCTGTTCGATTGAGATTGCCGGGCTCAAACCCTCCACCGAATCGACATCCGGACGCTCCATCTGGTCCAGAAACTGCCGCGCGTACGTCGAAAGCGTCTCCACGTAACGCCGCTGCCCCTCGGCGTAAATCGTGTCAAAGGCCAGAGAGGATTTCCCGCTGCCGCTTAAACCTGTAATTACTGTGAAAGAATTCCGCGGAATTCGCACATTAATATTTTTGAGGTTGTGTTGGCGAGCGCCGTGAACGGAAATTTCTTTTAACATGACAAATAGCGGAAGCTGTCCCCATTGCAAGGTCCCGATGGAGCGGATACGTCGAACAATCTGGGAACGGGCGGTTTACGCTCTTCTATTTAGATGCTCCAACTGCAAGGCGAGGATCGGGACTAAATATCGATTTTACAACTACCTAGGAAGCAACCGATGCTGTCCGCGATGCGGAACGCACGTGCTGGACCGGCGCGGCAAGCCGGATCGCCTGGACAGGATGCTCCGAAATCCGGTGACTCTGGCCCATCGTGTGGCCGGCGGGTCGCTGTTTCACTGCGGATGGTGCCGCCTCCAGTTTTACGACGCCCGCCCTCTTAAGGTTGATCATGGAAGTCTGTGACGGACTGGGTGGTTCCGCAATCGGAAAAGGGCTCGCGCCTGGACTCCGCCCTTTCTCGGCAGTTTCCGGACGCTAGCCGCTCCCGCATTCAGGAGTGGATTCGTGCCGGGCGAGTGCTGGTTAATGGCGGCCCGGCTAAGGCGTCTTACGTGTTGCATGGGGGAGAGTCGGTGGGTGTCGACCCCGCCCCGGCTACTCCGTTACGAGCCGAAGCGGAGGACATCCCGCTCCGAATATTGCACGAAGATGCAGACCTCATTGCGGTGGATAAACCGGCCGGAATGGTGGTGCATGCGGGGGCGGGGAACTACTCGGGCACGCTGGTGAATGCCTTGTTGCATCGCTTTGAGCTGCTATCGGGAATTGGGGGAGAATTGAGGCCGGGTATTGTGCATCGGCTGGACCGGTTCACCAGCGGGGTTCTGCTGGTCGCGAAAACCGATCAAGCGCATCGCAGATTGGCGGACCAGTTTGCCTTACGCGAGATCAGAAAAATCTATCTCGCCATGGTAAATGGAGCGCCGAAGACAGAATCAGGGCGTATTGAAAAGCCGATTTCCAGAGACCCGGTAAGGCGAGAGCGAATGACGGCGAGGCTGGCAGGCGGTCGCGCCGCGTGGACCGAATATCGAGTGCGCGAGCGATTCGAGGGAGAAACGCTCCTCGAAGTACTGATCGGAACCGGACGAACCCACCAGATCCGTGTTCACCTATCAAGCGTCGGCTTGCCTGTAGTGGGTGACCGTTTGTATGGAGCCCCGCCTTCCGAACTTCCGCGCTACTTTCTCCACGCGCACTCCATCGAATTTAAACATCCCTCGACGGGAGAACGGTTAACAATCACCTCGCCATTGCCTGATGATCTGCTTCACTGGATCAATCGTTCCCGCTAATTCGCGGAGGGTTTCGCGGCACTCTCTACGATGATCATCAGCGCCGGCGCCTTTTGCGGCTCAAGACGCAACCCAAGCTGCTCCTGGAGAGCGGTAAAGATCGACGGCCCGGAAACGTCGGAGGGCTCGGGAGCATTCGGCTTGTCGCTTCCCGGGACGGGCGAGTTGGGCGTGATCGCATCCGGAGTCCACTTCAAAGTCCAGTCAAACGTTCCATCAAGGCCGGTCTTATCGGTCACGGGTCTACCGGCAATATTCCCCAGCACATTTGCCAACATTTTCATCTGGGCCGTCATGCCGGTCATTTCGCCGCGGCCCATACGAATGCCGAGATTTCCGCCCTCCTTGAGTTCCGAAGCCTTCAACTTTGGACCGTTCTTCGCGACAACGAGTGCATAAGTCGGCATCTCTTTTTCTTCTTCCCGTACGACCAATTTGAAGCGGTCCGCCAATAGAGCGCGAACGCGTTGGTTCAATTCCTTCTGGAACTTCTCTCGCTGATCTTCTTTCATGGAACGCATGTCCGGCGCCGGTGCCTGGTCTCCCGATCGCGCCTCGATATCGAAGCGATCTGTTGTCATCCATCCCGGTCCGCCGGTGATCTGAAAGTCGCGTACCTGGTAGGCGATAGCAATGATGTTCTTCAACGTCATGTTGTTGATCGAGAGTTTGCCGCCGGGCTGCATCATGAAACGTCCGCCGCGCGCGTCCGGGTCGGCTGCCTTAACGGTTGCGACTTCAAATTCGAGCGGAGCCGGTGTCTGGGCTTGACCGCCCTGAGTAATCGCGGCGGCGACGACCATCGCAAGCTGCAAAGGTTTGTTCATTGTATTTGTCTATTGGACTCCACTCTCAGGCTTTCGTTACGAAATTTTAGCAAGGAAGGCGGAACTAACCAACCGGAGGGCAGAGCGTCTACCTTGGCAACCCAAGTTGGGTAGAATGTCTTCCATACGATGCCGAAACCGTCTTCGGAGCGAATCGATCTCCTGCAAGGCACCCTGGATATGCTGATTCTCCGTACGCTCCTATTCGGTCCCGCGCATGGCCACGAGATCGCCAAGCATATCCAACGCACTACCGATGACCTGCTGCAGATCGAACACGGATCGCTCTATCCCGCACTTCACCGCCTAGAGCGGAAAGGCTGGCTTGCCGCCAAGTGGGAGCCCGCCAGTAAAGACGGGAAGCGCGAATACAAATACTACCGACTGACGGGCGCGGGCAAAAAGCAACTCACCGTGGCGGAAAGCAAATGGAAACAAATGGCAAACGCGATCGGACGAGTGATGTGGCCGGCCGACGAAAACAACCAGGAGGGCTGACGTGTTCCGGCGGCGTGAGCGCGAAGAGCATCTCGATCGCGAGCTACGATCTCATCTAGACCTGGAAGCCGAGGAACAAAAGGCGCGCGGCATTCCGGACGATCAAGTTCGCTATGCCGCTCAACGCGCCTTTGGAAACCTTACGTCAACGAAGGAGGAAGTACGCCGCATGTGGAGTTTTACGCGCTTAGAAGTGGTTCTTCAGGACCTGCGCTACGCACTCAGAGCATTGCAAAAGAGCCCCGGTTTTGCAGCGACCGCGATCCTGACGCTCGGGCATCGGCGCAAGTACCGCGGTTTTTACCGTTGTGAATTCGGTGGTCCTTGAGCCGCTCTCCTATCGAGATAGTAGTAGGTTAGCCGTCGTTTGGGAGCGAGTCCGCTTTCTTTCGACCGAACCGACCGGTCCAAATCCCAAGCACGTCGATGCCTGGAAAAGGCGCAACACAGTTTTCAGCGGTCTGACCATTCTGCGGAATATGTCGATGGGTCTAACGCTTGGAACGGAAC
>CAXSIG010000014.1:13621-17776 GCA_964237255.1 uncultured Bryobacteraceae bacterium | reverse complement strand
TGACGGGGGTTGTTCCGACACTCACAAACCTGTTCGATGTTCTTCAAGTCGAGCCCATTCTCGGACGCACCTTCCTTCCCGAAGACGGCATAGCGGGTCGCGATAACGTAGCGATTCTGACCTACAAGATGTGGCAAATACTGTTCCAGGGTGATCCCAACGTAGTCGGCAAAACGATTCGCCTCGAAGACGTACCGCGACAAGTGATCGGCGTCCTGCCCGCGAACTTTCAGTTCCCGAATGCAAACTCGCTACGGCCGATGGGTTCCAAGCAAGCCTTTAGCGCGCCGCCGGAACCCTCCGTGTTTTTCCCCGTTGTATTCGACTATTCTCAATTCGAATTTAACGGAAACTACGGGAATTGGATTTGCTTGGGGCGGATCAAAGCCGGCACGACGATGGCGCAAGCGGAGTCCCAACTTACCGCCATCGAGTCGCAACTCGTTCAGGAGGCGCCCGGCAACACGGATCGCAGCCCCGGCGCATTAGTCGCATCCGTTCAACCCCTGCAGGAAGTGTTGGTAGGCCAATCCAAACTAGGCTTTGCGTTACTAATGGCTGTGGTAGTCGGTCTGTTGTTGATTGCATGCTTGAACTTAGCGAATGCACAACTGGGGCGTGCCGCGTTTCGCAGTCGTGAAGCAGCCGTTCAATTGGCCTTGGGCGCGCCCAAGGGTCGGCTGTTATGGAGTTCGCTCGCGGAAAATGTTTTGCTCGCATCGATCGGCGGAGCGACCGGCATTCTGTTGGCATATGCCGGTCTGGACCTGTTTCGCCGCCATTCTCCTGTGGACCTTCCCCGCATGGCGGAGATCCACATGAATCTGGCCGTGCTGTTCTTCGCGGTTCTGCTGACTGTTACGGCCAGCGTGGTATCCGGGATGTTGCCCGCTCTGCGAATCCTTTCAACGGACCCTCAATCGGCCCTTCAGCAGGGTGGCGGCCGAATGCTCGGCCGTCACAAGGGTCATCGAACGCGCAGTTGGCTGGTTGGCATGCAGGTCTTCGGATGCACGGCGCTCCTGCTTGTCACGGGGCCGTTTTCAAAGAGCCTTCTGAACCTCCTTCAGCAAGACAAAGGCTTCGAAACGGGGCACATCGCGGTAGCCGAAGTAAGGCTGCCGCCTAAAACATACGGCGCGGACCGGACGCGTATCTCCTTCGACGATGCCGTTCTGCAAAACATCCGCGCGATTCCCGGTGTGCAATCGGCGGGCTTGGTCAGTGGCATGCCTCTCGAAGGAGAATCCTGGATCGAACAGCTGCAACGCGTGGACCGGCTTGATGAGAAAACGCCGTTGATCAATTTCCGCTGGGTGAGCCCCGGATACTTTGAGACCACGGGGCAAAAGCTTGTAGCAGGCCGCTTTATTGAAGAGCGCGACCGTAATGTTCACGGCGCAGTGCTTTCGGAAAGCGAGGCGAAATCCGTTTGGGGCTCCGACAATCCGGTAGGCGGCCAAGTCAGAATCGAGGGTAGAACGTTCACGGTAGTCGGAGTTGTGGCGGATTCCCGCAACACTTCACTGAAATCACCACCGCCCAAGATGGCCTACGTTCACTTCCAAGACCGGCCGCCCTACCAAACGTTTTTCATGGCGCGCGCCGCCGTGCCCGCAAGCACGCTCATCTCCGGCATTCGCCAGGCGATCTGGAACTACGCGCGCGTCAAAACGATGGACGCCCAGATTAGCGATTCCCTAGCCACAGAGCGGTTCCAAACGTTTGTCTTACTCTCCTTTGGGATTGCCGCGCTCCTGCTCTCGATGCTGGGAATCTACGGAGTTCTGAACTACTCCATAGCTACACGCAAGCAAGAGATTGGTTTACGGATGGCTCTGGGCGCTACACGAAGCAGCGTATACGCGCAAACATTCTCAGAGGTATCCATCCCGATCATAGCGGGGCTTGCCGCCGGCTTAGTTGCAAGCGTCGCGCTGGGGCGAGTCCTACAAGGCTTGCTCTATGGGATGCAAGGCATCGATTTGCCGGTTATTTCGATGATCACCGTCTTATTCCTTGTATCGGCCGCGATCGCCGCGTTTCTTCCCGCACGTCGCGCCGCGTCGATGGATCCGGTGGAAGCGCTTCGATCTGAATAGGAAACGTCAGAAGACTAGCCGGAGCGACAACTGTCCCACGCGACCGATATCGTTCGCCTGGCTGGTAATCCTGCTAAATGTGCTGCTAGTGGGATTAGTATCCGGCCCATTAAACTCCGGATGATTCCAGACGTTGAAGAACTCCACACGGAACTGCAGCCGTAGGCTCTCGCGCAGCTTCGTATTCTTCAACAAAGACGCATCCATCGTGTTCGAACCATCCTGACGAATGTTATTAAACTGCGTTGGAAACGTTCGGATGTTGTTGCTCAACTGCTGACTGCTAGTGGTATTGAACTGTGTCTTGTCGAAAGCCTGGTCGGCATTGTGCGAGTCGTAGTTGAGAGGTCCGCCCGAGTAAATCACGTTGCCGAATCCAACGGGCGCGCCGTTCTGATAAGTGTAAACACCGGCCAGCACCCATCCGCCGATCAAGCGGTCCACGAACCAAGACGAGCTCCCGCCAAAGGGCTTTCCTTTCCCGAAAGGTAGTTCATAGTTGAAGTTCGTTACGAAGCGGTTCGGCCTGTCATCCGAGCTCACCCGCTTTTCCAGGAATGGATCGGTTTCGTTGAGGCGGCTTCGGCGCTCCATCAGGCGCGAGTGCAAATAGTTAGCTGAAAATTGCAAACCGTAGCCGAATCTCTTCTCCAAGCGAACTTGCACCATGTGGAAGTAAGAACTGCCGACACTTTCGCCCTGCTCCGTTATGCCCGTGATTTGCGGGAACGGGCGAAGCAGTTGATTAACCGCGACTGTCGATCCATTCAAAGTAGTGCCTGGAATCAGACCGGCAAACGGATTCGCGACCACCGCCGTGTTGCGATCGATCACCGCCTGATCCCGAGTCGGCGATGTGCTGAAGTACTGTCTCGGTATGGAATCGAGAGGCTTGTCCACGGGAAGATGAACGGCATGATTTCCGATGTAGCCGATTTCAAGGACGGTGTCCTTAGCAAGACGGCGCTGGAACCCGATGGTCCAACGAATCGAATAAGGGTTCAGAGGATACGGGTTATAGAACGTGATTGATTTGCCCAGGTTGGTTGCCGCGCCGAGCGACGAACCAGTCGGACTCTGGAGGCCGTTTGGAAACGGATTGCTGAGAGTCGTGTTTGGAGACAAATAGCTATTCAGCGTAGAAACGTAATCCGTCGTCTGGCTAAAGCCGGCTTGGTTGATTCCGGTAGTGATGATGGGGAAATAAAATTGGCTGAAGCCGCCGCGAATTACCGTCTTTCCGCTAGCCCCGGCGGGAGTCCACGCAAACCCGAAGCGTGGGCTGAAGTAATGCGATGGCGTGGTGTAAATCTTTGGGTTAGCGGATGATGCAAATGTTGGCCCACCCGCAACTCGGAACTGGCTTGCGGGAAGCAGCGAAGCAGGCGCTGCGTTATAGGCCGCTTGAGCAGCCGCACCAATCGGGTTGGCCGCGGTAAAGTCAAAACCGTCGACCGATCGGTTATAGCGCTCCGTGGTTCCCGAATCTTTGTCCCATCGAATGCCCAGATTGAAAGTCAGGTTCGAGCGGACGCGGTAATCATCCTGAAAATACACCGCCGCATAGCCGGCCTGATTTGTTCGAGCGGCATTTCGGTCGATGCCGCCACTCGAAGGCAATCCCAGAAGGAACGCCGCCAAGTCCTGCCCCAAAGGCGCTGCAGAAGAATTATCGAGAGGTCCGCGCGTGAAATCCGTTCGAAATGCGTAAGTTCCGGACGAGTTGCCGAAGCTGATATTACTCTCACGATACAGACGTAAATCGACCCCCGCCTTTAAGCTGTGTTGGCCGATCACCTTGTTCAAGCTTCCGAACACCGTGAAAATATCGAAAGGCGTTGTGTTGCCGGCGTTGTCGCCCAACTGCTGAAACCCTCCGATATCCGCAATCGGTAAGACCAATTTCGAGGCTTGTTGAACCAACGATGCCGGAAAGCCAAGCTTCGAAAAATCAAAGCCTTCCGATGGTTTGGCATTGGCTTCCACGAATCGGTTCCACGCCAGACGCACGTTCAGCAGGGTGGTCGGGCTAAGAGTATAGACATCGTCTATC
>CAXSIG010000014.1:8304-13611 GCA_964237255.1 uncultured Bryobacteraceae bacterium | reverse complement strand
TCGTGGCGCCGGCATTATCGCGGGAAAGAAAGTTCCCGCTTCCGATATTGAAGAAGCGATTCCCGCGGTTCTCGATTCGCGCATTCGTATGGACCGCGCCGAACACCTTGTGCCGGTCGCTGATGTTGTAATCCAACCGACCGAATTCGCTGTCGAAAGTGTCGCTTCGAATGCCGTTCGAAACATAGTTGTTCGCGCCGTCCACTCCGCCGGGGGTATTGGGAAGTGGATAGTAATTCAGATAGTTCAGCGCAATCGGGTTCAGCAGGCTGGTGGGAATGATATTCCCATCGAACGGCTGCCGCGAGATGCGCGAGCCCTGTGAAACACCGGTGAAGGGATTGTAGATCTGGTATCGCGTTCCCAGACTCAACAACTGCGAAAAATCGCCCCTGCGCTCAGCCGCCGTTGGAACCGTGACTGTGACCGTTTCCGGGTACGAATCCTTGATCCCTTCGAAAGCGAAGAAAAAAAACAATTTGTTGCGGCCGTCAAACAGCTTCGGGAAAAACACCGGCCCGCCGAAAGTCCCGCCGTACTGGTTAAATCGGCCAACCGGAAGCGTTTGCCCGGAACGGCTAAGAAAGAAGTTTCGCGACTCCAGCGCGGACGTTTGGTTGAATTCGTAAAGCGTGCCGTGAGCGCTGTTAGTGCCGCTCTTCGTAATCTGGTTTACCGTCCCGCCACCCGTGTGTCCCGCTGCGGCATCCGCCTGAAAAATCTCTACTTTCACCTGCTGCACGACATCCACCGGCGGATTGTAGGAGACGCGGTCATTGCCAGTGACGTCCGGAGCCCCATCGAGAAGGATTTCATTCGTCTGCGCCGGAGCGCCACCGATCGAAAAACCAGACGGTCCCCCATTGTCGAAAGGCCGGTTGAAACGCGGGTCGGAATTAGGAATAACGCCGAAGGAAAGCTGCGCAAGCGTCAGGGGAGTCCGCCCGTTTAACGGAATATTCTCAATTTGACGCGAGGTGATCACTTGCCCTGTCGATGCGGTTGAGGTCTCAATAATCGAAGCGTCCGCGGCAACTTCCACCGTCTCGGAAGCCGCGCCGAGTTCCAACTTGATATCGAGAGGCACGCGTTCATTCGCCGAAATTTGCATGCCGGTGCGGAGAAACCTCCGGAACCCCGGTGCGGAAACCTCGACACGATAAAGGCCGGGTGGGAGAAATGGAAGAGTAAATTGACCATCCTCGGCGGAAATGGTCTTGAAGTTAGCGCCAGTTTCGATTTGCGTCGCAATGACTTCAACATTCGGCAGCACCGCGCCTTGTTGATCTGAAATTGCACCGCTAATGGTGCTTCGAAATTCCTGGCCATAGAGGAAGTTGGCGACCAACAAAACATGGAAAGCCGCACAGAGCCTGATTTTTGTCACTTTTAGTACCCCTTAGTCAAAACGTAGACTGCGGAGAACGATATCAACAATCGGAACGCGCTTCAAGCAAAAAGCGAAAAAACTCTACCTTGGGTTATACTAGGGGATTCGGGTCGAGCCATGTTGCTGAGCATTCAGAAGTTAGAGATCCGGAAGGTACAGTTCGATGAAACCCTTGAGCCCGGCCGATTAGATTGGTCGGAATCCGGGATTCGGCAGATTTCGCCGCTCCATGCGGTAGGTGAGGCCGAGCTTCTGGAAAATACGAACGGGGAAGTTCGGGTGAAGGGCCGCCTTACTGTAACAGTAGAAAGCGATTGCGACCGCTGTCTGGGATTAGCGCAATTCGCTCTCGATGAGCCGTTTGATCTCTTTTATCAGCCGAACTCGGCTGTTGAATCGTCGGAAGAAATAGCCCTGAAAGAAGGGGACGCGGAAATCGGGTTTTACCGTGGCGCGGGTATCGAACTTGATGATTTATTGCGAGAGCAGGTATTATTGCTGCTGCCCATGAATAGGTTATGCGGCGAAAACTGCCGGGGCCTGTGTTCCGTCTGCGGCGAAAACCGCAACGAAAGCGGGTGCAATTGCAGTGTGGCTCCGGTGAACGATGTCTGGAGTGGTTTAAAGCAGTTCCATATTACTGAAGAGAAGGTTTTGAAGTAAGAAATGCCGAATCCGAAACGTAGACATTCCGCCGCCCGTAGGGGCAACCGCCGCGCTCACGATCACTTGAAGAAGGTCGTTCTTTCCGAGTGCCCGAATTGCCATGCCACCAAAATGCCCCATCGGGTCTGCCAATCCTGCGGCCAGTATAAAGGCCGGGAAGTTATCGAAGTCGCCGAGCAGTAGGTGTTAACGGTTGCCCTTGACGCGCTCGGTGGCGACCACGCCCC
The DNA here is from genome assembly GCA_964237255.1 of uncultured Bryobacteraceae bacterium. Classification (GTDB taxonomy): domain Bacteria; phylum Acidobacteriota; class Terriglobia; order Bryobacterales; family Bryobacteraceae; genus JALYXI01. The sequence goes on along the minus strand of CAXSIG010000014.1, from coordinate 11,328 downwards.
GAAACCGGAAGTAGCGGGCGCTATCGAAGCGGCAAAGACTCTTCAGGTACGAATCAAGTTGGTTGGTGACCGCGAAACGGTCGCGAACGAACTCAAGAAGCACTCCGGAATCGATGGGCTGCCGATTGAGATCGTTCACGCATCCGAACGCATCACCATGGACGATGGCCCGGCCAAAGCTGCGCGATCGAAAAAAGATAGTTCCATCCACGTCGCCTCACGCCTGGTTGCCCACGGCGAAGCGCACGGCTTCGTTTCAGCTGGCAATACCGGGGCTTGCATGGCCATCGCAAAAATGGTGCAAGGGAAAATCCGCGGCGTGGACCGTCCTGCTCTGTCCGGAGTCCTGCCCACCATCACCGGTCGCCCGGTCGTAATGGTCGATGTCGGCGCGAATGTTGATTGCTCCCCGGAAATGCTGGCGCAATTCGCTGTTATGGGCGAGTTGTATTCCCGGTTTGTCCTGCGTGTAGAGAAGCCGCGGGTCGGCATCCTTTCGATCGGCGAGGAAGAACACAAAGGGAACGAACTCACCAAAGCCGCCACGCCATTACTCAAAGCGCTTCCTCTCAACTTCATCGGCAATGTGGAAGGCAGCGATATCTACGCCGGTAATGCGGACGTAATTGTGTGCGATGGATTCGTGGGGAACGTAGCGCTGAAAGTGAGCGAAGGCGTCGCGGACATGATCAAAAACTTGCTTCGCAACTCCCTGCAAAGTAGTCCTGTGAGAAAAGCCGGCTACCTGCTATCACAAGGCGCTTATACCGACGTCCGCAAGCGCACCGACTATTCGGAATACGGAGGCGCGGCACTTCTGGGCGTAAAGGGTGTGACGATTATCTGTCACGGCCGCAGTGATGCAAACGCGATCAAAAACGCCATCCGTGTCGCCCGCGAATTCTCAACGGGCAATATCAACGAGCAGATCGAACGAACCTTGGCCGGAAGCGGGAATAATCGAGCCGCCGCTGCATCTAACCTGGATACATGAAACTAGCAGCGCTGCTTTTCACCGTTCCCCTCGCCGCTCAAGTGCAAACGGGACACGTGAAGTGGACGCTGGATTTTTCTCCCGCCGCGGCCAAGCCCGGCAATGATGTAGTCGGAAAGCTGACTGCCCATATCGATCCCGGTTGGCATCTCTACTCTCTCTCGACTCCTCCCCCGCCGATTGCCACCACCATTCAACTAGCGCCCAATTCGCCGCTCGAAGGAATGCGAATCCTGCAAGCGAAGCCGATTCGCAAGCACGACCCCAACTTCGACGCCGATACCGAAACCTTCGAAGGTGAACCGGTCTTCTACCTGAAGCTGCATGTTCGCAACGATGCGGCAGCGGGCATCTCCGACGTTACTGTGAAGCCGCGCTATCAAGTGTGCAGCGATACTTCCTGCATTCCGCCGAAGCAGTTTGACGTAATAGGAAAACTCACTGTCGATCCATCTGCGGCAGCTTCCGCGGAAGCAATTCCCTCCGGCTACAGCGAACCGAAAGCTCCCTCATCGTCTTCGAGTATTTCCGATTCATCGTTGGCCGGTTTTCTCGCGATTGCATTCGGATTCGGTTTAGCAGCGATCTTTACGCCGTGCGTCTTCCCGATGATTCCGATCACGATGTCTTTCTTCCTGAATCAGGAGAATTCGACCAGACGTCAGACGCTCACTCAGGCGGGCCTGTTTTGCTTGGGAATCGTAGTACTCTTCGCGGGTATGGGCTTACTGACCACATGGGTTCTTGGCCCCTTTGGCGTAGTGCAGTTGGGCAGCAACCCGTGGGTAAACGGTGTTATCAGCGTAATCTTTCTGGTATTCGGGCTGAGCTTATTAGGAGCGTTCGAAATTACGATTCCGTCCGCCTTGCTCACCAAGCTGAATAGTGCGTCGCAAGGGGGCGGAACGATAGCGACGCTGCTGATGGGCCTGACCTTTTCGCTCGCGAGTTTCGCGTGTGTAGGTCCATTTGTCGGAACACTCTTAGCTGCATCGGCGCAAGGAGGAGGCGCTAGACCTCCGCTGGGTATGGTGGCTTTCGCCTCCGGACTAGCGCTCCCGTTTTTCCTGTTAGCGCTCTTCCCGGCCTATCTGAAAAAGCTTCCGCGTAGTGGTGGATGGCTGGGACGGGTAAAGGTCGTTATGGGCTTTGTGATTCTTGCCGTGATGTTGAAGTATCTCGCCAGCATCGACCAGGTCTTGCAATTGGGCTTTCTCACGCGCGAGCGCTTCCTGGCCGCCTGGGTGGTGCTTTTCGCCTCAGCCGGGCTGTACTTGTTGGGCTTTCTTCGCTTGGAAGGAATCGGAAAGGACGATACGCTCGGTCTCGGCCGCCTCCTCACCGGCATGGGTTTTGCGATTTTCGCCGTGTCCCTCATTCCCGGCATGTTCGGCGGAAAGCTCGGCGATCTGGATGCCTACATCCCGGTTCCTACACCCGGTTCCGGCTTAGGAGCCAGTACCAGCGAAGCGGTTTGGCTGAAGAACGATTTACCCGGGGCGATTGCGAAAGCCAAAGCCGAAGGAAAGCGTGTGCTGGTCAACTTCACCGGTTATGCCTGCACGAATTGCCACTGGATGAAGTCGAATATGTTCACGCGGCCGGAGATTGCCGGACTTCTTAAGAACTTCGTTCTAGTTGATCTGTATACGGACGGCAACGACGCAGCTTCCCAAGACAACCAGAAGCTGGAGGAGTCGAAGTTCGGAACCATAGCGATTCCGTTCTACGTAATCTACGACGCCGATGGCAACGCAGTTGCGAACTTCCCGCAGTTAACCCGCAGTACGACAGAGTACGCAGCGTTCCTCAATACACCCGGGCCAGTGCAAGCTGCCGCGCCGATAGCAAGTTCCAATCTGGATGCGCTCCCGCTTACCACGCTGGCCGGCGCTCCGTACGACCGTGCCTCGCTGAAAGGAAAAGTAGTGATCGTCGACTTCTGGGCAACGTGGTGCGTCCCATGCCGCAAAGAGATTCCGGAGTTCAACATCCTGAGCCAAAAATTGGCGGCAAAGGGAATTCCGATT
>CAXSIG010000014.1:412-8227 GCA_964237255.1 uncultured Bryobacteraceae bacterium | reverse complement strand
GCGCCACCGCTGTGCCACCCTTCCTTAAAGATTTTCCGATGAAGTACCCGGTTCTGTTAGGCGCTCAATCCATTAACGACGCGCTTCCGATTACGCAACTCCCGACCACAGTAATTTACGATAAGTCCGGGAAAGTCGCCGCGCGCTTTGAAGGCTTGAGCAGCGTGGAAGAGATCGGCAAGAAGGCCCAAGCTTTAGCCGCCGCTAATTAACTGCATCTACACTCGTTGGTAGACATCCCCGCGCCGATCTATCGTGATTACAGCGACAACCTGAATCTCGCCATCTGCCGAAAAGATTATGCGCCAGCCACCAAGACGGGATTTACGCAAACCGATTTTGCCCTGAAGCGGCGCGGAGAAGCGCTGGGTTGTACGGATCTTCAGAGATTTGGTCCAATCGTTGTAAGATCCGCTCGCGTGTATCACGTCCAACCCTATCTAAATCTTTGACAGCCCGATTTGACAACCGAATCTGATACTTCAAAAACCTCGGAGACGCCGGTAATCCTCGATCGCTATCGTTCTACCGTTCCGGATATCGTCGAGTCCCTCTTGAATCGCCGCTTCTGTTTCAGGACTTTCCATTAGATAGTCCAAAAGATCGTTCAGGCGGTCCTCTGGCAAAGAATCGACAATTTCGTGAACGCTCTCGCGGACCGTCATCGATCTCTAGTGATGCGCACGGTGTAAATTTTCGGCGGTGATATCCACCCCGGTATCCACGTGCGCTTCCTTCGTCCAGGCGTTCGATTTGAACCTATAATCCGTCAAAAACCATAAAACCAGAATCCCGAATCCCAGGCCGTAAAACAGATGCCGTTCGTTCGGCAGGTGAGAGAAACCCAAAGCTAAGGGAACAAACGGAAGCACCGCGCCGACGATCAATTCGACTATCCCGTGTAACGGAAACGAAATCAATTTAGCTATTCCCAGCGGAGTATCCGAAAACGCCGTCACCACAAGATGAGCCAGGCACACAGCCCAAAGAATATATCGGGGCATCCCATCGATGCCGAACAAAATCGGCGACAGCGCCAGCAGGCAGATCAGATAGACGTCGAAGAGACTGTGCGCTTTTGCGGTAAGTTGACCCATTCCTCCACCATCATAATCGATGCCCGGCGCATCTAATCGCTAGACTGACACCATGGCACATCGTGTAGTAATCGTCGGGGCGGGATTCGGCGGCCTGAATGCCGCCAAGGGGCTGAAGCACGCTGACGCCGACATCACCGTGATCGACCGCCGCAACTTTCATCTGTTTCAGCCTCTGCTTTACCAAGTGGCGACGGGCGCGCTTTCTCCCGGCGAAATTGCCGCGCCCATTCGCGGCGTCTTGCGTAATAACAAGAACACGCGCGTGCTGCTTGGTGAGGTCACAGCAATTGACGCAGCGGCAAAAACCGTGCGCCTTGCCGACGATCTGACCGTACCGTATGACACCTTGGTGGTCGCTTCCGGCACAACCGACAACTATTTCGGCCACGCCGAATGGGCTCCCCTCGCGCCAGGACTCAAGAGCGTCGAGAATGCCACGGAAATCCGTAGGCGCATCCTGATTGCCTTTGAGAATGCCGAACTTACTAAAGACCCCGCACTTCGGAAAGCGTACCTGACGTTCGTCATCATCGGCGGCGGTGCGACGGGAACCGAAATGTCCGGCGCAATCTCGGAAATCGCGCGCGACATTCTGGTCCACGATTTCCGCTCTATCGATACACGGGAGGCCGAGGTGATCATGGTGGAAGGTTCGCCTCGTGTCTTGAGTTCTTATCCGGAAGATCTGTCAAAGAGCGCCGAAAATCAGCTCCATAAACTTGGCGTCAAAACTCGACTAAGCACGATGGTTACCGGCATCGATGAGAACGGCGTCACAGTAAAGTCCGGCGACAAGGAAGATCGAATCGAAGCCAAGACTGTGATTTGGGGCGCCGGTGTGAAGGCGTCTCCGTTGGGCAAAATGATCGTCGATCAAACCGGCGCTGAAACCGATAAAATGGGCCGCGTTGTCGTTGAAAAAGACCTCTCCGTAAAAGGGCATCCCGAGATCCTGGTTATCGGCGATTTAGCGAACTTTCCACACCAGACCGGAAAACCGCTTCCCGGTGTAGCCCAAGTGGGTATTCAAATGGGTACTTACGCCGCGAAGCTGATTCAAGGCCGGTTGAAACAGGAAACAGTCAAACCGTTCAGTTATTGGGACAAAGGCAACATGGCGACCATCGGTAAAGCATCCGCGGTCGCACAAATCGGTAAGTTACATTTCGGCGGATTGCTCGCGTGGCTGCTTTGGCTGTTTGTCCATGTCATGTACTTGGTTGGTTTTCAGAATCGCCTTGTCGTGCTGATGGAGTGGTTTTATAACTACGTCACCATGAACCGAGGCGCCCGATTAATCACAGGAGACGCCAAGCATATTACCCCGGAAAAGGTCGTCTCGTAATCGAGTCTGCACTTGTATTTTTAACGCCCATAATTTGCCCTAGGCGCGCTTGTTTGGCTTAGACGTTGCATGCGTGAGCGCGGGAGTAATAATGACCATCGATACGTTAGACGCGCTGCTCGAAGAGGAATTGAAGGACCTCTACGACGCGGAAAAACAGTTGACGAAAGCTCTGCCGAAAATGGCAAAGGCGGCTACCGACCGGGAGTTGAAAGACGGATTCACTCAACACCTGGAGCAGACAAAAGGGCATGTCAGCCGACTGGAGCAGGTTTTCCAATCCATTGGAAAGAAAGCGAAATCGAAGCCTTGCGAAGCGATGAAGGGCTTAGTGGAAGAGGGATCGGAAACAATCGACGAAGATGCCTCCGACGAAATGAAGGATGCGATGCTCATCGGCTCTTCGCAGCGGATTGAGCACTACGAAATTGCCGCTTACGGGACCTGCCGGACCATTGCGGAAACCATCGGCAGGATGTTGTCGACCTGCTGCAGCAAACATTGGACGAAGAAAAGCAGACCGATGAGAAGCTGACCGAAATTTCCAAACGCATACTCGGCGCAGCCAAGGGTGGCGACGAGGAGGAAAGCGAGGATGAGGACATCGATGAAGACGATCCGGATCTTGAAGACGAAGATGCGGACGAAACCGATGAAGAGGATGAGGATCTATACGAAGACGAAGACGAGGATGCGGACGAAGATGAGGAGGAAGAAGAGGACGAGAAGCCAACTCCCGCTCCCGCGAAGAAGAAGGCACCCGCTCCCGCTCCTGCTAAGAAAAAACGTTAAGGGCGATCCTTTTCAGTACCAGGTCCAATTCGAAACCGGGTGTGTGGCCCATGTCCTGTAATCAAAGTGCCACCACTCGCTTTCGTTGACTGTAAAACCCAGTTGTTCCATGGTTCGGCGGAGCAGATCGCGATTCGCGCGTTGTTCCGCTGTTCCCCCTGCGAAACTTGGATAGGAACGCTCCGTCATTTCGTCATAATTACCGGGCATCGGCAATGGCAGTCTCGTTTGCAAGCTATACAGAGTCAAATCAACCGCACATCCCCGATTGTGCTTGGAGCCTTGCTGCGGGTCAGCAACAAACTGGCGTTTACTTGGCGGTGTCGCATCCCAAAATGCTTTCGTCACCGTCCACGGACGGTATGCATCGTAAACAAGCAGACCCAGCCCTTTCGGCTTCAATGATTCCTCTGCCTTGTCCAGAGCATTCGCAGCTTCCCTCTGAAGATAAGCATGTGCTGTCTTATAAAAAGACCGACCTAGGAAATTGTTTGCCGTGGCATAACGGATGTCGGTGCGCTGCTTGATTTCTATCAGGTCGCCATTCAACACGACGGTAACAGCCGCAGGCGTGATGTCCACGCGATCAATCCCGTGTACGAACTCGAACCATCTTCCGATCTGAGCGTCCGGGTGCGACGGCCGGACATAATTTTCAACCAGCCAATCCACTACTTTGCCTTGAACCGTTACTCCCCCGATTTCCGCTTTTTCTACGTCGACACGGCCCTTCCCATTGGTGGTCTGAATTCTCGCCGTCGCCGAAACCGGATGCTCACCGCGCAGAAGGTTTTGAACAAACCAGTTCGGAGCCTCCCCGGATGCGCGCTGCACTTCCGCGAAGTTGATGGACGCGGAGGCGGTAACTCGCCCATTGCTGAGTGTGATTCGCGGGTGATGGACTCCTTTCGGGACCTGAGTAAGGATCCATTGGTTCCATTCGCCCGCCGGCATGACAATGTGCGTTCCCGGCCGAAGTTTTTCCGTTTCGATCTGGGACATCTTGAGCTCCAACGGTCCCGGCGCTACAACCAACAACAATGCCACGGCGTGCTTGCGTCCGCGAAACGCTTCCATCAACCCGCTCCACTTGCGCGAAATCAACTCGGCAAGATTCAAACAAGAGCGAGCAATAAGAGCCCCGGCCACAGTTGCAGCGTAGAAGCGACATACCGGCCATTCGCCGCGAACTCATTTCCAGGGTCAGCAAGATTCGCATGAAATACACCGCCTGTCGACTGCGCAATTTGCTTGAGCAGGAGAGGATTCGAACCGTACGTCCGCAGCTCTTCCTCTTCACGATAGAAACCAACTTCAGGGAACGCTCGCGATTCCGATACCGGACGAACGCGGAAAAGTCCTTGATTGGCGCCGATCGAGACTGTGGCACGGTAACTTCCAGCGGCAAGCCTGGCTAATTTCATCGGTTTCGCAAACTTGTTTGGGCCGATAGCAAAAAGGTCCGGCGCCTTCGCCGGCTCTGGAACGTTGTGCCCCAGATGATAATTTACAATCAACTCGCCGGACGCGGCGTCGAATGAAGCGATCGCTTCCGTGGCCGTAGCGTGAGGAAGAAGATCGCGGAAAACGTTGGACCAGAATTTATCGAACCCTGGCCAATCCACCCAGTTCGCGGCCCATCGGCTTTTCGCATCGGACGTGAACACCGCCGACCGGCCCAATCCGTACTGCCATCGGGAAAACAAAGGATCGTACTTGCCCTGATTGATCAGATCGATCTGCAGCAGTTCCGCCGCGCTCGGCTTGTCTTCGAAACGAACGTAACCCTGCAGAGCGGGCGCGGACTCCATGCCCACACCCTCCAGCAACTCAGCCTTCTGCAATACCTTCGCGTGGATCGCCTTCTCGATCGCCGTCGTGCCTGTGTGTTCCTGAACGTCCTTGAGAAGAATCTGCTCCAACCCGGTGGGATCGTTCAAGAAATACGACTTTCCCTTGGCGAACGATGCGATTTTCTCCAGGTACGATCGATTGACGTCCTGGCCCAAGCCGACGGTAGATATAGTTACCTTGTTGTTGGAAGCTTCGCGAGAGAGCGTCATTGAATCGCCCTCTTCCGAAATGCCGTCTGTCAGCAGAACGATATGTTTATAAACCGCCTGCACCGGATAAATCTTGTGGTACGCCTCGGAAAGCGCGGGCGCTATCTGCGTTCCCCCGTCCGGAGTAATCCCGGCAATCAAGCGCTTAATCAGCGTCCGATCTTCCGCTTTGCGAATCGGCACGGCCCATTGAAAGGAGTTGTCGAAGATCAAAACACCTACGGAATCGATAGGCCGCAGATTTTCCACAACACCGATTGATGCCGACCGCGCCAACTCCATCTTCTTTCCCTCCATGGAAGAAGATTTATCGATGATCAGCACTACGCAGGTGCCTTCCGGCGAACGTGGCGGCGCAAGCTTTGCCGGGAACGCTCGCTCCAAAGGATCCTCCGGCGTCCCCGGCTTTTTCTCGACATATTGATTGCGCTCGCCGGCGATCCAGAGTAATCCGCCACCTTGTTGTTCAAACTGCTCAATGCGTAACTTGTCTGCGGCAGGGATGGCTTCCATGTCCCAGTTGTTGAAAACCAGCATCTGGTAATCGTCGAGCTTGGCCGGAATCGGCTGCGCTGTCAGGGTGTAATCGAACTGATTGGCGGAAAGAGCGTGGGTAAGATGCTCTTCCGAACCCGCGGGGTCCTGCGAAAACAGAAGCACTCTGGGACGTCGCACCGATACAGCCTGTTCGAACCGTGCATCGCCAAGCGACGGTGTATGGAGAATACCCGCAACATCCACCGCGCCCGCCGCCGACACGCTGGACCGAACGCGCAAATGATTTTCGCCCTGCTGTAACTCGACGTTGCTGACCCCGAGTTTCTTTCCTTCGGCCGAGATCTCAATAGTCGCCGGAGACGCCGCCGGGGAGGTGACTGTCAGGTCGATCGGAAAATGCTCGCCGGAAAAGACTTCCGTCGGAAAGGAGACGGCCTCGGTACGAAGACTCGGTTTCGGTCGTCCGGCCATAGTGAACGTATCGATTGGAATTCCGAGTTGCTGCGCCTGCCAGGTCGCCCGCGTAACAGTACCCAGGTTCTCGTGACCATCGGAAATTAACGCCAGCCGGTGAACTTCGTCCGAAGGCATCTGTGCAACGGCATCGCGAATCGCGCTTTCCAAATCCGTAGCTTTCGATTCCTCAGAACCCGCCGCGCGTATATTCCAGGATGCCCCGCCCGACCTTGTGACGACGGACGGAGTGCGCGCGAACGAAATGACGCTCAGCGAATTCGATCCGCGATGTTTTTCAAGCGAGTTGACCAATGCATTAGCATTGGCCAAATCCTCTGGTGAAGTGCTTGCGCTGTTGTCCACAAGAGCGGCGACAGAAACCTTGGTGCCGTTGAAATTGAGCCGTGGCTCGGCTAGTGCGAACACGATTGCCAACAGCGAGAAAAACTTCAACAAAAGGCTTCTTCGGTTCGGCGTGGACTCCCATAACCAGGCGGCCCACCCAATCGGAATCAGGCTAAGGAGAAGTAAAACAGGGTGCGCAAATGTCATGCGGCTCTCTTCAATCCTGCGGCGGAGACTGCGATCCGCTTCACGGAGCGGCCCCAGCGAAACCACTCGAAGGCCAGAATCGCACCCGCTAATATCGCCAACCCTTGCCAGATGTCACGGGAAGTGGCTGTGTCGCGAAAACTGGGGAGCCCCTTGCGAGCGTCATCAGGAATAGTCCATTTGCCGTCGGCGAGTTCCGGCAGGCTTAACGAATAGATGGATTCGCGCGACCCTTCCAGAACGCGCACCGTCCCGGGTGTGCCGGAGAAAAAATGGACCGAATTGCCTTCCACCGTAAACGGAACCGCCGCCCCATCGGGTCCTAATACGCGGATGGTTGAGGGGTCCGTCCCCCGTGTCACAGAAACGTTCACAGTTCCCACCGGCTGTGTGTTCACTTGCTTCTCAACGAAAGTATCCGGCTCCATCCAACGAAGAATGTTTGCGAACAGAAGCGGCGTTGCCAACTCATACCGCATCGCCCCCGGCTGAAATCCGACAACCACCAGCTTCGGCGCCGCAGGTCGCGCGACAACGATCGGTCCGCCATCCACCTCCGCTACTTTCAGATCGTCCGGCGCAGTGTTAAAAACGGAAACGCCGGCGAGATGCACATCTCGTGTGCGAAGCCCTGCGCCGATCGCGTTATCGGTAATCCATCGGAGCTGAGGTGGGTTCGCGATGCGGGTACGCACCGGCACCGGAGAGTTGGCTGCGGGTGGGTCCACCCAAATACTCGGAGCGGCGGGGCGAGTCTCCGGACGAAACCGGTCGAGGATCACAATGCCCCTGTCTTTCGCGGAGTACTGCGCCGTAGTCTTATAGGTTGCGGTGACTCGCGGATTCGCCGCCAGGATCGGCCGCAACTGTTCGGGGGAATCGGAATACACCGTTACATCGAGCGGCTGGTCGGCCGGAATTTCCACCTGCGCTTGGTTGTCGGTAGGGAACTGGTCGTTCGGAAGCAAGCGCAACTTCAGAATGCCCGGAGCTTTGGTGCGGTAGGTAA
>CAXSIG010000014.1:0-402 GCA_964237255.1 uncultured Bryobacteraceae bacterium | reverse complement strand
GCCGGGAAGGAGCATCAGCCTTTGAGCCCCGGCTGGCACACCGGACACCACGGCTGAAAGCACAGCCTCTTTCGGACGCGACCCGTAATTCCGAACGGACGCAAGAATGTCCCAAACGCCCGGATCGGACGCCGACCGCTTCAGACCGATCTTACGAAGCCCCAGGTTGTCCTGCGCACCGCCCACGGGCAGCACGCGCAAGTTCGCGGTCTTCTGTATCCCGTTAGTCGACTCATTCGACCGCCCCGAACCGACAAACACAATTTCGCCGCGACCCTTGCCATTCGCCTGAGCACTACGCGCTACGGACAATGCCTGCTCGATATTCAGCGATCCGGAAGAAGGCTCGGACTCCGCAATAGCGCGCTCCAGTTTTCGGCGGTCGGATTCGAAGGGGGTCGC
>CAXSIG010000013.1:19671-21630 GCA_964237255.1 uncultured Bryobacteraceae bacterium | reverse complement strand
AAGCTCTCCGGCATTGGCTTCGAACCCATCTCCACCAGCTTGGGCTTAAAGTCAAACGTCTCCAGATGCGAAGGGCCTCCTGCCTGGTAAAGGAAGATGACGCGCTTGGCTTTAGGGACGAAGTCAAGTGGGTTGATGGCTCCAAGAGAGGGAACAGTAGACTTCGCGAACAAAGGCCGGCCAAGCAGCGAGTGAAGAGCCGTGAGTCCTAAACCTGCCGTGCCTTGCCGGAGGAAGTTACGACGGTGGAGCGCTGCGTTCGGGTTCATCTAGTTCCTTGTGATAGTCTCGTGCAGGTTCAGCACCGCGCGCGTCACCATAGTCATCGCCGCGACTTGAGCCGCGTTGACGTTCTTGGAAGCGGGAGCATCGCCAGCGGTCGCGAGGCTTCTGGCTTCCTGAGGCGCGGAGTCGAAACGTTTTAGGCTGTCTTTATAGAGGCCGGCCAGAACCTCCTGCTCTTCCGCTTTCGGCATACGGTTCAGGGCTGTTGTAAACACCCAACGAATGCGGCCATCGGACGATCCCGGTTCTCGCATGGCTCGTTCGGCAAACACGCGCGCTGCTTCGACGAAGGTGGGGTCATTCAGAAGGTCAAGTGCTTGCAGGGGAGTGTTCGATGAGGTGCGATTCACCGTGCACTCCTCACGAGTCGGTGCATCGAAGTTCAGAAGTTCCGGGTGTAGGAACGTCCGGCGCCAGATGGTGTAAACGCCTCGCCGATACAGGTCGCCTCCGCGACTCGCCGAGTACTCGCGCTTCGGAAAATTGAGAGTCGCCAGATAGCCGTCGGGCTGATACGGCATCACGCTCGGACCGCCGAATTTAGTATCGAGCAAACCGGATACTTCGAGCGCAATGTCACGAACGTTTTCGGCATCCACGCGGAAGCGGCTCTGGCGTGCGAAGAGACGGTTTTCGGGATCTCTCTCCTGCATTTCAGAAGTGGGCACGGAGGATTGACGGTAGGTCTGGCTTAGGACAATCGTGCGGATCAAGCGCTTGGTATCCCAACCATCTTTAAACTCGGACGCGAGCCAATCGAGCAGTTCCGGGTTGGTCGGCCACTCCCCTTGCGAACCGAGATCGTCAAGAGTCTTCGAGATGCCGATACCGAAGAACTCACGCCATGTGCGGTTTACATAAGCTCTCGCGCTAAGCGGATTGGCCGGGGATACGATCCAATTAGCGAGATCGAGTCTTGTCGCGCGCCGGCCCTGCGTATCCAGCTTCCCAAACATTTCCGGGATCGCCGGTTGCAAGATGGCGCCGGTATTGTCCATCCAGTTCCCCCGAGGGAGAAGGTGCGTTTCGCGCGGTTTTATCGCTACGGTCGTCACAACACGGGCGACCGACCGATCCAGCAGATCGCGTTGAGCGAGAAGACGGTCTAGTTTGGAGCGCACTGAAGTCAGTTCCGGACTTGACCATCCCAAATAATCACGTAATGCGCTTTCTGCTGCTTCTTTGTCCGCGGGTTTGAGTGAATGATCCTCAGACTCAGCCTGCAAGGCTTTTGCAGCTAAGGGTGGAAGACCATTGGCCCAGCCCTTCTCCCCTAGTTTGTTCTTGAATCGATTCGAGACGTTTCCTTCCGCCGGCCACGAGTAAGTTGCTGCGGATAGCGCCAGCCGAAAACGCCCAATCACGGCTCGGCGATAGTCGGGCGAATCGTGACGAAGCCATACTTCGACGCGGGAATCGGCGGACGTTTTCAACGGTTCGGTAAATCGTAGCGCGGCGAACGGAACGGTGGAGCCGCCCAAGTCGACGCCCCAACCGGTACGCGCGTCGCCATCGAGAAGCGCCATGGCGGGGAGGCCGCTGTGGGGCGATTGATCTGCAGTGGCGAGAGAAAACGCAAGTTTTCGATCCGGCTGGCCCGGCTGGCGAAGAACGGCTTCGGCCGCAGTCATCACAAACCGGTCCGCGCCTCGAGAAACGTGGTTGCCGGGAAGT
>CAXSIG010000013.1:16263-19661 GCA_964237255.1 uncultured Bryobacteraceae bacterium | reverse complement strand
CCCCTTGCCTGGACGCAACGTGACGACATAAGTCTCGTTATCCGGATTGGCCCCACTGGCAACGACAAGCCCTTCGCCCGCGTGATAGCCCGGAACCAGTTCGGTGCCGATATCGATGAGCGTTTTCACGGGTTGATCGTTGTAAACCGTGACGGTGGAACCGTTGAGACTGCGCGCGGATTCGGGGCGCTGAAACTGCCAGGCAAGCTCCCCGGCTTTCCACGCTTGATTGAGCCGTTCACGAGCGTCTTGAGTGACTGCAGCCGCTTTTGACTTAGCCTCCCAATCCGATTGAGCAACCGCTATTTCGCGATCCAGCATCTCCCGGATGCGCTTCTGGTCCGCAGTGGGAAGTTCAAGCTGGGTGCCCCAGGCCTTCTCGCCCCGGTCCGGCATCAAGCCCGTCTCCTCCACGTCGGCAAAAAACGCTTTCATTGCGTAGAAGTCTTTCGCGAGGAACGGATCGAACTTATGATCGTGGCATTCTGCGCATCCCATGGTGCTGCCAAGCCAAGCGACGCTGACGGTGCGAACCCGGTCGGCACCGTATTTGGCCAAGTATTCCTCAGGTTGCAAGCCGCCTTCAGCCGATGTGCGGTTCAGACGGTTGTACGCGGACGCCACCTTCTGTTCGTTGGTTGCGTTCGGAAGCAAGTCGCCGGCGAGTTGTTCCCGCGTGAACTGGTCGAACGGTTTGTTCGCGCGAAAAGAATTCAGAACGTAATCCCGATAGGGCCACGCGGGCACGATGTTATCGCCGTGGAAGCCGCACGTATCGGCGTAACGAACCGCGTCCAGCCAATGCATGGTCCGCTGTTCCGCATAAGCGGGCGAGGCAAGAAGACGATCCACCAGCTTTTCATATGCATTTGGCGAACGGTCGTTTTCGAAGGAGAGAACATCGGCAGCGGAAGGAAGCAGGCCGGTAAGGTCGAGCGAAACGCGTCGGATGAGTGTACGCTTATCGGCTTCGGGCGACGGGTGCAGGCCTGCCGCATTCAGACGCGCCTGAACGAAGTAATCGATTGGATTGGCCTGTCCGGGAACCGCCGGACGAACGATCGGCATATACGCCCAGTGCCCTTCGTAGACCGCGCCTTCCGCCACCCAACGGCGAATCAGATCTTTCTGAGTATCGGTAAGGTCTTTGTGCGCATACTGCGGCGGCATGCGCTTGGCGGGGGAGGTGGCAAGCACTCGTTGGACGATTGCGCTGCTGTCGGGATCGCCAGGCACGATCGGTGTCGATCCATCCGGCAGCCGCTTAAGCGCTTCTTCTCGCAGATCGAGTCTAAGATTCGCCGCCCGCGAATTCTTGTCGGGCCCGTGACACCGGAAACACGTGTCCGACATGATGGGACGAATGTCGCGATTGAAACTGACTGTCGCTGCCGCGCTGGGGGCCGCGAAGAGTAATAGCGCTGCTACTGGAGAAAGCACGGGCATAAACAGGGCCGTTGTTTCCCCTCATCATATCGAACGGAAGAGAGCCTTTCGCGCCGGAACTCACCTATACTGCAAATGTTGGCTGAACCCCTGAGATCTCCGATCGTGTATCTGTTGAGCCAATACCCTGCGGTTACCCACACTTACTTGCTTCGGGAAGTTCTCGAACTGCGAAGGCTCGGGTGGAATATTCATGTCATTTCGGTGCGGCCGCCGGATCGTCCTTTGGACACCCTTCAACCGACGGAGCGCGACGAAGCGGCACAGACGTATTACGTCAAGCGCGCCAGCGTGGGAAGCGTAATCGGGACGCATTGCAAATTGTTTCTCGTACATCCGACCGCTTGGATTCGAGGTCTCTTTTACGCACTCCGAATGAGCCGGCAAAATCCAAGCAAGCTCCTTCACAATCTGTTTTATTTTGCTGAAGCGGTTATGGTGGGCTGCTGGATGCAGCGCCGAAACATAACGCATCTCCATACACACTTTGTGTCGACCGTGGCCCTGCTGGTGAAAAAGATATTCCCTTTCACCTTATCGATGACCATTCACGGACCTGAGGAGTTTGACGATGCCGTCGGCTTCCACTTGGACGAGAAAATGGCTGCTGCGGATTTCGTGGTCGCAATTAGTCATTACGCGCGAAGTCAGTTGATGCGCGCATCGGCGGTCGAGCATTGGCCTAAAATCACGGTAGTTCCTCTTGGGGTGGACCCGTCGATTTACCTGCCTGTCACGCCGCCCGCACAAGCCGAGCCGTTCCGTTTGATCTGTGTAGCAAGACTCGCCCCCGTGAAGGCTCAGTCGATTTTGGTACAGACGGTGTCCCGGTTGGCACTGGCCGGACGCCGCGTGGAACTCCATCTGGTAGGGGGCGGTTTAGATCGCGAGCGCTTAGAGCAATCGGTCAAGAACGAAAATCTGGAGCAATCTGTGGTATTTCACGGTCCGCTCCCTCCGGCTCGCGTGGCAGAACTACTGGCGAGCGCGCACGCATTTGTTCTCGCCAGTTTCGCAGAAGGGGTACCTGTAGCCTTAATGGAAGCAATGGCTCTTGAAGTACCCTGCATCGCAACCAATGTTATGGGCGTCCCCGAACTTATCCGGCCCGGGATTGAGGGAATTCTCGTTCCCCCGAGCGATATCGATGGATTCACCGCCGCCATTGGAGAGTTTATAGACAATCCGCAATTACGTGAGCGTTACGGAAAGTGGAGTCGCAAACGTGTTGTGGAGCGCTACGACATCCGCCGCAACATCGCCGCAATGAGCGATATCCTTGACAGTTTCTTCGCGAGGAATGGCCCCGAATCGAAAACGGAGAGGGCGTGAACTGCTGTTCAGAAGTGCACATGAGATAATAACCTCCGGCGTGCCCTATAGCCAAAGTCCCGTAACTCATGCTCTTCGACACCCCGGTCTATTTCGGCTTTCTCATCCTGACTGTCCTAATTTACTGGCGCTTGCACTTCAAGAATCAGAACCGTTTTTTGCTGGCGGCCAGCTATCTTTTTTACGGTTGGTGGGACTGGCGTTTTCTCTTGCTGATGGCTGGATCGACTGCCATCGATTACGCGATTGCCCGGAAAATCGCATCGAGCCAAGATCGACGGGTTAGGCGTTCTTTCCTAACTGCTTCCCTGTTCCTAAATTTCGGTTTTTTAAGTATCTTCAAATAGTTCAATTTTTTTGCGGATTCATTTTCTACCAGCTTTGCGCTATTCGGATTTGCGCAGCCATCTGTTCATTTCCTCGCGATCCTTCTTCCTCCTGGAATATCTTTTTACACGTTTCAGGAAGTGGCCTATATTATCGATGTCTATTTTGAAAGATTGCAGCCGGCGGACTCGATTTTTGATTATGCGTTGTTTATCAGCCTGTTTCCTCATCTGATTGCAGGTCCGATACAAAGGCCTTCTCACTTACTTCCGCAGGTGAGGCAACCTCGAATA
>CAXSIG010000013.1:10102-16253 GCA_964237255.1 uncultured Bryobacteraceae bacterium | reverse complement strand
TCATCGCCTCGGGTTTGTTTCGAAAGTGCGTCATCGCGGACCAATGTGCGCTTATCGCAAATGCGGCTTTCGATGGTCGCCTCGGCCATAACACGTTGTCGACGATTTTTGGAGCGGTCGCCTTCGCGTTTCAGGTTTATGGCGATTTCAGCGGATACAGCGATATCGCTCGAGGCAGCGCTCAGTTGCTAGGCTTCCACTTCATGGTGAATTTTCGACAGCCCTATTTCGCAGCTTCGCTACAAGATTTCTGGCGGCGCTGGCACATCAGTCTTTCGACATGGCTTCGCGACTACCTATATATATCGCTGGGAGGAAACCGACTTGGTGAGCGCAAGACCTACCGAAATTTAATGATTACGATGGTTCTTGGCGGCTTGTGGCACGGCGCAAATTGGACGTTTGTAGTGTGGGGAGCCATTCACGGCGTCGGTCTTAGTTTGGAACGTTGGCTCGGCAAGCGAGCCCTAACAAACTGGTTGCAGCGGTTTGGGGTTATCGCCCTTATATTAGCGGCCTGGGTATTTTTCAGGGCTAGATCATTGCGCGAAGCTGCTTCCATGTTCGCATCTCTTACTCATTGGGAATGGCGCCCGTATTTTGCCACCGTGATCGGAATCCTGGGTGTTGTTTGCGGTTTCATGCTGGCAGTGGATCAGCGTCTGGAGAAATGCGGCGAAGAGTACGTGTTTCAGAAAGCAGAAATTTCGAAACGCTTGTTCGCGTTTGGTTGCGGTCTCGCAATCATTATCCTTTTTTCGGCCTCACAAACCAATGCTTTTATATATTTCCAGTTCTGAGAGCGTTTTCTCATAGCATATGGATATTTTACTTAGGCGTGCGACGGTTCTATTCTTCGTTATTGCGTTTAGTATTTACGGAGCGGCCGAAATTGCCGCTCGCGTCGGTCTTGGTAAATTTAGTAAGATTCATCGGCGAATACTAGATGATCGCCGAATTGCACAGGCGGTTTGTCCAGCAAAACCCGGTCATCCCAAAACTATGCTCTTCGTCGGGAATTCTCTCCTACTCGAAGGGATGAATTTCTCCCAGTTGGCTATTGCCGTTTTGCCGCGTTTTCAAACATTTCGTTATACCGTGGAATCAACCGCCTTCTACGATTGGATGTTCGGTATCCGCCAGTTGTTTCGCCACGGGTCCAGACCGGACTACCTGGTTCTGTGCCTGAGCCCCGGGCAGTTACGAAGCGAATCTCTGCGTGGTGACTTTGACGCAAACTTCCTATTCGATTTAAAGGATATTTGGCCTGTTTCCCGCGCGACGCACGCCAGTCTTACCACCACCAGCGGTTTATACTTCGCCCATTTCAGTGCTTTCTACGCAGCGCGTGTCGAGCTTCGAAATGTACTTATCGGGAAAATCGGGCTAGGTCGAGTACAGGAACTTTGGCACGACTTGACGACCTCGCCTCTAGTAGAAACCGGCGAGGACTATATTCCGTTGTACCGGGAACGTTTAGAGGCGTTAGGCCAGATATGTAAGGCAAGCGGTGTACAACTTCTGTTTCTCATTCCACCAACTGCACAGCCCGGCGATGGGGATGTGGTTCACGCAGGGAATGCCGGTCACGTTCCTATCCTGCATCCTGTGCCGAACTATTCACTAGGCACTGAGTATTATCGTGACAGTTTCCATCTGAATCCGCGTGGCGCCACGATTTTCACAGCTGCGGTTGGCAAGTCGCTTCTTCTTATACCGTAGCTTGAGCGGATCATGCTTCACTGCTACACCACAATGAGGTAAGTGTCACTGGGTCAGAATATATAATGCAATATGTAATGCGATTGAATGTTTTTTTTTCCTTGCTTATCCTCATCGCCATTTTTCCGCTGTTTGCGCAGACGCCGCCACCCGATGGTTTGCTTTCTCCCGATGTCCACGCAGACCGTAGTGTTACGTTTCGCGTCCGTGCTCCGAAAGCCACGGAAGTGACCCTTTACGGCGACTGGATGCCTATCGGAAAACCCGAGCCATTCACCAAGGGAGCGGATGGCGTGTGGACCATTGAGACGAAGCCGCTTGAAGCCAATGGACATTTATATTGGTTCAACGTGGATGGCGTCGCCATCGCCGACCCCATTAACCCCGTAATTAAGCTGCGGCAACGAACCTCCGCAAGTCTTGTGGAAGTGCCTGCCGAGCAGCCTGCCGCGTGGGACTTGCGGGACGTTCCGCATGGGTCGGTGGTGACGGAATGGGTGAAATCCGGCGTGCTGAAGCGGACTGAGCGAGTTACCGTCTACTTACCGCCAGGTTACGAGAAGGGGTCCAGCCGGTTTCCGGTTCTTTATCTGGTTCACGGCAGTGGCGATACACCGGAATCCTGGGTCAACGCAGGACACGCAAATTTCATCCTGGATAACCTGATCGCGGACGGAAAAGCTAAACCGATGATCGTTGTCATGCCCGCTGGCCATGCGCTTCCGTTCTCCGCGCCACGCGGCGGGCCGCCCAGCAATAACGAACTATTCGAGAAGCACCTGGTATCTGAAGTCATCCCAATGATCGATGGCAAATACAGGACAGCCGCAAATGCGCAACATCGCGTGCTTGCCGGCCTTTCAATGGGCGGCGGCCATACCATTTACACCGGCTTTAGTCATCCTGAGCTGTTCGGCGCACTTGGCATATTTAGTCCCGGGCTGGTGCGGGATTTCGACACTCGATTCCAGTCCGTCCTGTCAAACCCGAAAGCTTTCAATTCGAAGGTGAAGTTGGTTTGGGTTGCATGCGGCGATAACGACACCACGGTTCAATTTCCGCGTGTGAAAGCATGGGCGGACTCGCTGAATCAACACGGTATCCCAGAGACCTTCAAGACTTACTCCGGAGCTCACACTTGGCCGGTTTGGCGCATGAGCCTTACGGATTTCGCACCGCTTATCTTCCAAACGAAAAATTAGGTGTAAACCAACTCGGCGCGGACTATCCTCCGTCGCGGGATCAACTTTCGAAGGAAGTACTTTCGTATGTCGTCCCGCCGAGAACAATTGCCTGCTCAGGGAGCAGACGATAGACTGTTGCTGATAGCACGCTCAGAGTTTGATGCCCGGCCTTGCAAGCAGTCTTTCTGTAACTTCAGCGACCCATGGCCGCGAACGCTAGCGACCGCGACGATTGGTGGCACGATGTATTCGCTTTGTACCGCGACGCTGTCAAACTCGACCCGGAACAGCGGCTTCCTTTTCTAAAATCCGCGCAATGCAGTGACGAGGTGAGGGCCGAAGTACTGGAACTGCTCAACGGCCTGGATCGCAATGAGGAGGGAACTGAGGAAAATGACGATGCGCCCGATGCACGCACGGATCTTAAGTTACGGTCCGGATGGTCGCGTTACACCATCGTTCAGCCGCTTGGAAAAGGCGGCACGGGCGAAGTCTTTCTGGCACGCGACATCGAGCTGGATCGGACCGTTGCACTAAAGTTTATCGATCCAAAGAGATTCAACGGATTTAGCGCCTCTCAGTTGATGCGCGAGGCCAGGGCCAGCTCGGCGCTGAACCATCCGAACATCGTCACGATCCACGAAATTGTGGAATCAGATTCCGGGCTGGCTATCGTTATGGAGTTCGTGGAGGGCTCGGTCCTGCGAAGCCTGATCGGCGCCCCCATGCCTGTGAAAGAGCTCTGCCGTATCGGGGGCCAGATTGCGCTTGCGCTTGCCGCCGCTCATCGGGCTCGTATCATTCACCGCGATATCAAGCCGGAAAACATCATCGCGCGGCCCGACGGCTATGTGAAGCTGCTCGATTTCGGCCTGGCCCGGAGCATCGACTCCGTCGACATCACCCTTGCCGACCTGCCCACCGGAACGTTGCCCTATATGTCTCCCGAGCAGGCAAGGGGGGCTTCCGTGACGCCCGCGACCGACATCTTCTCCCTGGGCATCGTTCTACATGAATTGGCAACAGGGCGGCATCCCTTTCCGGGCAGCTCACCGTTCGGCATTGTCGACAGCATTCTCTCCGCGCAGCCTTCCCTTTATGAAAGCACCGGCTTTTCTCTTTTACTTGGGCTTAGGACTTTGCTGCTTGCGATGCTCGACAAGAAGCCCGACAAGCGGCCTAGCGCCCAGCAGGTGGCTGATCGACTGGCGTCTCTCGCCGTACAGAAGTCCAAACCCCGAGCGCGACTGATTTCCGTTTTGGCTGCGGCCTTCGTGTTCGTTGCAGTGTTCTGGTATCGACCCCATCGCCATGGCCCCCCGGAACCGGTCACGCTGAAGCAGAGTACAACCCAGATTCCCGAAAACCGCGTGACCGCCGCAGCTATCTCGGCCGACGGCAAGCTGCTCGCGTTTTCCACGACGGACGGTATCTTCGTCCGCGAATCGGGATCGAGCGCCACGCACTCGCTTCCCTCGCCCGCGGATTTTGTAGTCGACAAGCTTCGCTGGATGAAAGATGGAACGCATTTGCTTGCGGGCGGCTTCTCCCAGGTGACTCAAGCGCCCGCGGTCTGGTCCATTTCTTTACTGCGCGAACCGGCTCGCCTCTTCCGCATGGGCGCACGGGACCCGGAGCCCTCGCCGGACGGCAACCGTGTGGCTTACACGGATTCTCTTCGGTCCGTGATTTGGGTCTGCGGCGCGAATGGAGAGGATGCTCACAAGGTATACGGCCCGGACGGGGACGAACGCTATTCGGTTTTACTGTGGGCGCCGGAAGGGGCATCTCTCCACTTTCAACGCCGCAAGTCTACGAATCCTCTGGCGGTGGCACTCAACGGGTTTTGGGAAGGATTGATGGACCAACCGATGAAGGAGTTCCATTACGTCTCCATCGATCTCCAAACCGGGAAGGTTCTGGCCCGAATGGAGCACCTTTCCATGAACTCCGGCTTCGGCTTACCGGACGGCAGGATTTTCTACACCGGCTTCGGCAAGAAGCCCACCGCTTCCGGCACGGAATTGTGGGAACTTGCAACGGACGTCAAAACCGGGCGCCCACTCTCCGCGCCCAAGCTGATGCCGGTAGAGCCGGGTTGGTTGAGCGACGTTACCGCCACCGCAGATGGACATCAGGCGGTGGTTCTTCGCTCCTTCAACTTCCACGTGATTTACGTCGGTGATTACACGCCCCGCGGCCCCGCAATCACGAACCTTCGACGCTTCACTCTGGACGCCAGTTCCAGCTTCCCTCACTCCTGGAGTACGGATAGCAAATCACTCTTCTTTGAATCGAATCGGGGCGGAACCTCCGACCTGTTCCGGCAGGAATTAGGAAGCCGTAACGCGGAAGCGCTGCTTGCGAGTCCGGCAAACGAAAACCTGCCTATCCTTGTTCCCGGACAGAACTGGCTCCTGTTTCGGCAGGGTTCGCAGCGTCAGTCAGAACATGCGCGCCTCATGAGATTGAATCTGGATGGCGGGTACCCCGAACCTGTGCCTATCGGCGGAGTGCCGCTCGACGAATTTGCCTGCGCTCTGAAAGCGAGCCGGTGCGTACTGCGCGAAACCGAAGGCCGGAACTTTTTCGTTTTCTATGAACTCGATCTGCGCCGCGGCAAAGGCGCGGAACTCGCGCGGACCAAATGGACCCCTAGCGTATTCGGGGATTGGACGATCTCCCCGGACGGCCGCGAAATCGCGCTACCGGTGCACGATTCGAGCGAGACCCGGATTCGTGTGGTCGCTCTGGACCGGCGAGATCACAATGCGCAAGAGATTGCCGTGCCCGGACTCTCGAATTTGAACGGGTTGAATTGGACCGCGGATGGAAAGGGCTTTCTAGCCGTTTTTGTCACTTCGGTGGGCATGCAACTGACGTACATCGACCGGCACGCGCGTGTGGTGTACCTTCTGGACGCTACCTACGCATTGCCTTCTCCTGACGGGCGCAGCGTGGCCTTGATGATCGAGTCGGTTGCGACGAACGCGTGGCTGGCTCGGAATCTCTGAACTGAGGACTACTCCGATGGGGTAGGAACGGTACCCTGAAAGTGATACAAGGATGCCGTTCGCCGATCAGGTTTCGTGGAGAAATCCAACTGCCGCTCAGAAGTCGGAACCGGCAAGCGAGGCCGCAGACGAGTTGGTGAACATGTTCTATACCGAACTTCGCCGGGTGGCGGCGGGGCGGATGAAAGCTGAGCGCGCTGAGCATACCTGGCAGCCCACGGCGCTGCTGAA
>CAXSIG010000013.1:0-10092 GCA_964237255.1 uncultured Bryobacteraceae bacterium | reverse complement strand
GAGTTGCGCAAAGTGCGTGATTTGCGCCGCGTGGATCAGGAAAACGACCAGGGGAAAGCGGCGTTCCTCGGATTTGCCGCGAACCTGATGAAACGCCTGCTGATCCACCACGCCCGCCCTATCTCGAAGAAAGCCGAACGGATTAAGTTAGATCCGAGCCTTGCGGCGGTGTCCAGCGCTGAATCGTTAAACGAAGTGGAGATGATGCTGTCTCGTTTAGCGAACCTTGACCCGCAACTCCGCGAAATTGTCGAGCTCAAGGTTTTCGAAGGTCTGACCGAGCGGGAAACCGCTGAACGGCTGGGATCTTCCGTGCGCAGCGTGTCGCGCCATTGGAATTTCGCGCGCCATTGGTTACAGCGAGAGATGGGTTTGAGCGCCTCTTGACGCCGCTGATTTTTCGCTAGTAGGTCAGCGATTTCGGGTAGCGGGTCACTTTTGGCGTCGGCTCAAGGGTCTGTTCCGGCAAGCCGAATCAACGATGAGCCGTACCAGAACGCTATGGGCGTAAGAAAGCGCATCCTGCAGAAACATTGAGACGAATGTCTGTGGGGCGTATAGTCGGCCCTGCACAATAGGGAGGTGTCGACGGACAGAATACTTGTTGGAGAATTCGACGTACATATAAAGGGTGGTCACCTTGACTGCTCCGTGCCAGCGCGATTCTTCCAGAACTATCAGAGGGAACATTCGGTATGGGGCGAGGTTGCCCCAGGCTCTTTGCAGTGGTTGGGTGGCATCGAGGCAGAGCTTTCCGCGCCTGATCGATTCGTTTCATTTCCTGCGCTTTTAGGCGGGCTCTCTGGAACGACTGTAAATGGAAGATTGTCGTTTTCTGCAGAGATCACGCCGTTGAGACAGCCAATTGAGGGAGCGCCGGTGAGCGATTTGGCTATCGTGACTTTCGCCCTACTGAACTCGCCAGTGACCGGAAACCGCGTCCCGCGAAACCAAGCAAAGAGTTTTAGGTTTTCGTGCGGTCAGTTCGATATCAGTGTAGGCGAGCTAACTGACGCGCATCGGGAAATCGCGAAGACAGTCGGACCTTTGCCTCACACTCTAAGCAACAGCGGGACAATACGGGACAGCAACGGCGCGACATTTTCGTCGACATAAGCCGGCGATGTTCTGGATACTTTTCACGATGCTCTTTCGTTCGCATCGGGGGGGGTGGGTAGGAGTCACCCTCGTCCAAGCGGCAAATGTCACTGGTGACCCGAGTTGGTATCGATGGGGTACCGGGAGAATGACCAACGCCTCTTCCCACAGAGGGTGGTACGACCCAGAGCATCCGGAATGGCTTCGTCCCCTCTGCAATGAACTCCTCATAGCAAAGTCTCGGGAAGAGACTTGGGAGCCAATTAGAACCGCGCTCTATTGGTACGTGAGAAGCAATACCAGAGGAATCGGCATTGATAGTTCGCTGATCCTGTCGCAATGCGCGCTGGAACTGCTCTCATGGTTCGTAATCGTGAAAAAGACATCCGCGATGACTGAACAGGGTTACGGCCAACTGAGCAACGCGGCGGACAAATTGAGACTCGCGCTTACGCTGCTTAAAATACCGTGGGCCATTCCCAAGGGCCTATCAGCACTAGCGACTTTCAATAAGGATTGGAAAGACATCGCCGAAGCAATCGTGCAGGGCCGAAATTACCTCGTGCATCCGACCAAGTCGCGGAGCGGCATGCGCCGGGCAAAGCAGGAGTACCCCTGGCATGAATTGTGGGTGGCGGCGCAATGGGCTCTGGAATTAATCATCCTGCGCCTTTTAAACTACAAGGGCCACTACCGGAATCGGACAAGACTACGGGATTTTGATCCGGTCGAGCAGGTGTCTTGGGAATAGCGATACGCTCTTGTCACACGACATGTTTCTATTGACGGCGTTTCCGTAGCGGACGGGTCTGCATCAACCTACTAGAGCAGCGTGATGGCCGGTTGAGGATTACGGAGCCCGGCAAGCCTGCCACAAGATACTATGGACCGCTTTTTTTGGATCAATCGGCGACCAAGGGAGAGAGATCTGCGCCCTTCCCAAGAGAAACGTGACAAGTACAAGATCCAAACGCAGATCCGGACTTCTTCAACGGGGGTTACGGGCTAGCCGGAAAGAACGGAATTCCTAGTCAGTCCGTTAGATTCCAGAACTTCACCCCGTTGATCACCGCCTCGACCACATCTATTACGCGCGGCAGCGAAGGCGCCACAACGAACAGCTACCGATAACAGTTTTTATCAGCCTGGTTTCCGGTAAACGCCGTTTTTTGCGGGCCGTTAGCTAAACACTACCCGATTTTTCGCATTTTGACTCAGGGCTCGACGCACATCAACGGCTTGGCACTACGCAACCAAGTGCATCGTTGTTTTCTCGCGCTAAGACGCAACTCACGCCGGAGCCATTTGCTCTTTCAACAACGTCTTTAGAAGCGACATCGTTACCCACGGTCTTTGGCGGTGGAGCATACGGTGACAGTTGGAACAAACTAGCGCGATATCTGCGGACCTAGTCTTCGAGGCTGGCCGCAATTCACTCACGGGAATCGTGTGGTGCGCCTCGATGAATCCCTTTCCTATTTCGCCGTAGAAATCCTGAAAGTCGAATCCGCATGCTTGACAGAGGAATTTGCCGTGCTCCCTAAAAAACCTCGCCTTCGCAGCGTGGACGACGGCGGGACTTCTTTCTCTCGCCTTGTGTGTCAGCCACATTTCACGGCCTTCCGGAAACGCCGCTTGGTCATCGTCTTCAAGCGAAGCGACTTCATTTGCGAGCGCTCTCAATCCTTGGAACGTCTCCGCATCGACCGCCGTCGGCCGTGTCAAATGATAGTTGCTACTCTTGAAAAGGCTCTCCGCGATTGCTACTGGCTGTGGCAGTACAATGGCGTTCTTGATGTGGACTCTCCAACGTAGCCACTGTTCTTCGTCTTTGAGCTTCCGGATGATGCCTTTGTTATCGCGGTCGGCCCATGGCTTTCCGAGACTGTTCGAAGCTCTCAATTCAAGGAGGTCCTCCAGCTTCGCTCTAAGAACTCCGGCGTCGGTCGGCGCACCACCAGGCACAAATTCGGCATCCAAATAGAAGCCGATCAGGCGCCAGCGACGATCTGTGTAGATCACGAACGCAACGTTAAACCGATCAGTAGCCTTCTCGGCTGATGGCGCGTAGTTAAAATAACCGTAAATGCAGTCGTGTACGGCGAGATCGCGGTTGAAATTCCAATCCTCGTGCCCGAAACCATTTGCCCTGACGTATTCTCCCTCGCCGAACGAACCAAGTCTGCCTCGGGATGGTTTCGTCCATCCATATGCGTTGACAATGATTCGCTGAACTAAATGAGTCAAATCTGCTCCTTGCGAAAGACCTCGATTATAGCCTTATGCGAAATCAGCGAATGCATCTTCAAGTTCAACCTTTCATATACCGCACGGCTCCCGCCGAATCACGGGCAACGCGAAAAGGTTGCGTTTGGCGTATGGTCTGGTGCACACTCGTGTATCACTTCGTTGTAGAACGGCCGTTACGGCCATTTGCTCATCAGATCCTTCCTGACGCGCAGCGTTTAGTCCCGCACAGTCCCGTTACCGCAAACTGCGCTAGATTTGACACTGCCCTACTACCGCGCTTTTCTCAAAACTTTCTTGGCGTGATTCGCGACCTAGCCGCCCCTTTCCTAAGTAGTCGGCCAATAATTCACCAGTGCCGACCAGGAGATTTTCATGTCAGCAATCTGGGGACGGATCGGATTTTCATTTCGCCATATGCGGCGGGCCTGGTGCTTCAGGCCGCTTGCGGTGGCACTGGCAATTTTAGCCGCCCTTCCTGAGTTGCCGCATATCGGCTCCGCCAGTAATGAGCAGTCGGCGCCACCGTTTTCCGCCTTCGCGCAGAACACGGGTTGCCCCACGTCGATCAACCAAATCATCCAGACGGCCTGCAATACGCCGGTCATCGCGCAATTCGAACAAGCCGCCGTCCAGAGTTATTTAGCCATTCATAACATCCCCGTCACGGATGCGCCGCTGATCTACCAGTTCGGCCGCCAGGAGATGCGGGATGAGATTCGCGCGCATATGCTGGAGCTCATTCTTTCGTATGCGGCTTCGGATTTCGCGAAGTTGGACTATACGCAACAGAATGCCTATTACTGGCTGCAGGGCCTGGTTCAAACCGAGGAGAAGCTCTATTGGGCCGCCGCCAATACCGAGTATCAGCTCTGGAAGAAGAGCCCCTGCCTGTACACGCTGGACAAGGACGTCGCTACCGCGCAGGGTCTGCAATACGATTCCGCCCAGTGGTGTAACCCGAATATTACAAACTATTTCGCCACTCCCCCGGTCCCGACGCTGAATTACTTTCTGGCAGTGGCGTGGAAGAAAACCTACGGCAGCCTGGTATCGAATCCAACTGCGACTGCGGCTCTGTTCGACACGCAGCAGCAGGCTGCGCGTTACGGCGCGCTGTACGCCCTTCCGTTAACCGTCGCCACGGCTGCGGCTCTGGGCGGAACCGTAGCTTCTAATGTGAACAGCATCTTTCCCTTTGCTTTTCGGGAAGTCTACCAATCCGCGCGGGCCGGATCCAAACTAGCTCTCCAGTTTGTAAAATCTTCCCAGACGTCCTACGTGACCGCCGGAGCGGATGCATCGGCCGAGGCGGTGGAGGCGGCGGCAGAAGCTGTCCCCGCGGTCGAAGCGGCGGAGGCGTCCGCCACCGCAGCCGCAGCTGGAACGGAGGCAGTGGGAACCGGAGTTGGATTCATCACCGGCGCCTCAGTCGCGTCCGTCGTCGCCGTGGCAATTTTCGCAATCGAAACGGCCGTGGAGGCCGGTATTGCGGCCGTCAACACCCAAAACACTTTGGACGAATTGGCCACGCTACCCGCTTTGGCGGCACAGGCTGCTCAGACTCCGATCAACCTGGCAAACTTTCTCGGCACCTCGGACGGGTATGTGAAAACGGCAAGCGCGTTTATCTCAGCGACGCTTCCGGAGTTTCAATCGACCATCGGCGCCGAGCAAATGCAGAACGGAGGATTGTTCTACCTTCCGCAATCGAGTTTCCCCACGCCGACCGTCACCTACCTGGATTCGAGCAACCACGCCGCCTACATGGCTCTCCGGGGCGGATTTTTCATTTTAAAACCGTTCGGCGCTACGAATCTCCAACCGGTCAGCAGTCAACGATTTGCAACTCGCGTGGGACCGTACCAGTTTCTTGTCTACCGGCCGTCTCCGTTCTCCACCGATGTCCTCTGCCCCGGCTCTTCGGCCAACAACGGTCTGAGCCCCGGCGCCGTACCCAGCCAATGCTACGCGTATGTGACAAACGCTTTGCAGATGAAGGATGCCGGGGGCTCAAACTTCACGGTGCAAATAATCACAACACCCACAATGACGTCCGACGCTTCCACGGACTTCACGCCCGGCACTTACAAATCGTTTCCCGTTACTTTCAGCCCGACGGCCAGCGGCATTCCTTGCTCGGTTTCGAATTCAGGATCGCTACCGGCGGGAATCTATTTCGATGCGTCAGCACGAACGTTCTCCGGAAACACCGTTCCCCAATCCGCCGGTGCTTATAACGAGAAATTGACTGTGGTCTGCGGCGGAGGCGATGGGCTGGGTGCATCCTTCAACTTCCTCCTGCGGGTACCGAGTTCGAATTATCTGGCAATTACGTCGTCGTCGGATATCTATGGAACGGTCGGAGTTCCGGAAAACTTCCGAATCACAACGTCAGGCAGCCCGACGCCGCAGCTGTCCCTCTCTTCCTTGCCGCAAGGATGGACCTTCAGCGACAACCACGACGGGACAGCAACCATTGGCGGAACCACACTTCTGTACGGTTCCGGTTGCCTTGAATTTGGAACGCAAAACTGCAATAAGATTACAGCGACGAACGGCTTGGAGACTGTAAGCCAGTTGCTCTCGTTTCATATTGTGGATTATCCGGACCCGCTGACATTCACGAGTCCGGCGAGCGGCGGCACGCTCACCTTTGCCGTTGGGACGTACACTTCCTACACGCTGGTCACGAAGGGCGGCAGGGCGGGAAGCATTGCAATCCAAATTGGGGCGGTGGCGGGATTCACCCTGCCTTCGTGGCTGACGGTGAAAGACAATGGCAATGGTACGGCTGAGATTTCAGGGACCGCACCCTTTTCGAGCGCGGGCGTTACTGTTCCTGCAAACGCCGCGGCCGTTTGGTGCTGCGGCTTCAGTCGAGCGTTGAGCTTCACGCTATCGGTCGTGAACGCACAGCCATCGGTCAGCGTCGCTAGCGGAAGCTCGTTGGCATTTCTGTCCGGGACTCCCGCTTTGGTCGGGCTCACGACGAATGTCCCCGTGGGCGCTGGGCAGATCAGCTTGGCGGGACCGCTGCCGCAAGGGTTGTCCTTCGGGGTGACCCAGTTAATCAGCGTACAATGTCTCACCACCACCTGCCCCATCACTGCGGCGATCGGCGGCACTCCGGCGGTCGGTAGTGGAGGCGCCTACAAGATTAAATTCCAAATCTCGGGTCCGACCGGCACGGCTACGCAGGCGCTCGATCTAGTGATTTATGAGAAACCCGCGCTGACCTCTTCGAATCGGATCGTGTTCTACACGAACACACCGGCCACGGCGGTGCTCAGCGGCAGCGGTTTCCCACTCACATCCATCGGACCGTTTCAGGACGGCATAGGCTATAGCGCCGGCCTGGCATTCAGTCCGTCGGCTGCGCTTCCCGCATTTCTGAAGCTGGTATCCGGCCTGAACGGATCGCTCAACGGAACAGCGCGTCTGACGTCCAGCGCTACGGCCGCCGACATCCGCATTCACCCCATCACGGTGATGCTGCAGGGCAATGCCGCCGCGCAGCCAGCGTTCCCCAGTCTGGGTTCGCTGCTTCGCAATACCGCGAGCATCAATGTGTACGTTGTGCCTCCGGGCGATGCCAATCTGGATTTCAAGACAGACTGCGGCGATCTGGATGCCGTGAAAGCCGCCTTCGGTAAGGTTCGTGGAGCGCCCGGCTACGATGCCGCTATCGATCTGAACGGCGATGGAATCATCAACGTCAAGGATCTGGCGCTGGTGTCATCGAAATTGCCGGCCAGCACGAAGTGCAACTAAGTCGAAAGGATCGCAAGGAATTTTTATGAAACTCGTTAAGCTAATTCTGTTTCTGGTAACGGCGCCTCACTTGTTTGCCGACCTGATTCCCTTTCTTCAGATTGTGGGGCCGAGTGCTGTCCAGGTCGGCAGCACATTCACCGAACAAGTGTTGGTGGTCAACGTCTTCGATCTTTTCGCGTGGCAAACCGATTTTTCATACTTAGGAAGCTCGAAGCTTTCGGTTCTTTCCATCTCCGAAGGGCCTTTTCTGAGTACAGCGGGGAACACGTACTTCGTGCCCGGCGCGGATGACCCCACATCCGGTGTGATCACCAATACCGCGGATGTTCTCTTAGGGCCGGGACCGGGCGCATTCGGGGCCGGAATTTTATTCAGCGTAAATCTTCGCGCGGTAAGCGTCGGCGGGGCGCCGCTTTCGTTGACCAATAGCCAGCTTTACGATTCGAACGGCAATGCGATTCCCTTCATTCCCATGCCGCTGTTCCTGACCGTTTATCCCTCGTTCGTCGGCAGCGAAGCACCCGTTCCAGAGCCAAGCACGTGGTTGCTCGGGGTGGCGCCATTCTTAATCCTTTTGCTGGCACGCCGTTCGTGGATCGAGTGTTCCCTACGGATCAGGGCCGCACCAGATGCTTCGGTAAGCTACAGTCGTGAATCGTAACGCCGTGCAACAGTTTACAGAGCGCGGATTCGTAGTTATTCCTGTACCTTGTTCCGGCAAACAAATGGCCGAGCTTGCCACTGCCTACGACAACGTGATGGCGCTGGCCTCCGGGCCGAATGTCAAAGAGGGAAGCACCACGCTGCGGATGTCGGATATGCTGAACCACGGACCCGCGTTTGACGACATCTTTCTCTATCCGCCGCTACTGGAAATTTGCCGTTCCGCAACGGATGAGCCGTTCAAACTCAGTTCGCGTCTGGCGAGAACGCTAAAGCCACACTCTCCCGCTCAACGCTTACATGCCGACTTGCCAAGGGACTGTCCGGATGTCCCACTAGTTGGTTTCATTCTGATGATCGACCCCGTTCGAGGAGCAAAACGGCGCAACTCGCTTTGTCACCACCTCCCAAAATTGGCCGGATGTCCCTCCCGAACCAGCCAGTACGGCGCAGTCCCATCCCGCCGAAGTTTTGGCCTGCGGCGAAGCCGGTTCCCTCATCGTCTTCAACGGAGCGGTTTGGCATGGTCACACAGCAAATGAAACTGCGTTCCCGCGGCGTTCCCTCCAAGGCTATTTCGTACGACGCAATGCATCGTCGTGGACGGATTTTCGAGAACAACTGTCTCCAGCCACGCAGGCCCGCTTCGCCCCCACGCACCGCCAGATCCTAATGCTGGAATAACGCTGCCGCTGGAACGAGTGCCCGAGTTCATTTGGGTGGGTATAACGTGCCGCCGCGTTCGAAGTTGGCAGCCACATTTCAACCACTCAGTTCTGCAGCCGGACTGACGCTCAACAACCTCCTTGGGACGCGCCCCGCTGGGGTGTAGCATGCGGAATGCCCTCCTCCACGCTGGTTTCACGCACTTTCAACACCCCTCGTCACACAACGCACTACGTCGAGTGCGGGCCGGGCGACGGACCGCTGATGATCTTCCTCCACGGCTGGCCGGGCATCGGTTTGCTCTGGCACGCGCAGATGGACGCGTTCGCCGCCGACGGTTGGCACTGCGTCGCTCCTGATCTGCGCGGCTACGGCGGTTCTTCCGCGCCCGCAGCCAACGACGCCTACACCACAAGAGAAGTCGTGGCAGACATGGCGGAGCTCCATGACCACGTTGGGGGCAAGCCTGCGATCTGGGTTGGCCACGACTGGGGAAGTGTTGTGGCCAGTGAGTTGGTCGCGCATGAGACCGGTCGCAGCCGTGGCGTCGTACTAATCTCGCTGGCGTATCAACCCGACGGGCACGCCCTGCGCACAGTCGTCCCGCTGGTTGATCGGACGATTTATCCGGCTGACCAATATCCGGATGGCCAATGGGACTATTACCGCTACTACATCACGCACTTCCAAGCGGCAGTCGCCGACCTGGATGCAGATAAGGCAGCGTCGCTCGCGTCGATCTTTCAACCAGGCAGCCCCGCCGGCATCGGCAAGGTTTCGCCAAATGCGGTGGTCACGCGCAACGGAGGGCGCTTCGGCGCCGCGCACCGGGCCCCGCCAACCCAACCTGACCCGGCTCTCTGGCCGCCCGCAGACTTCGACGTGCTGGTGCAGGCGTTTCAGCCTCATGGCTTCCGACCCGCCTGCGCGTGGTACCTGAACGATGACGCCAATATCGCCTACGCTCGCGAGGCTCCCAATGGTGGCCGCGTGTCGCAGCCGGTGCTGTTCGTCAACGGCGACTTTGATCAAATCTGCAGCATTACCGCAAATCGCCAAGGCGACCCGATGCGCGCGGCCTGCCCTGACCTTACCGTTACGACAATACCTGCGGGGCATTGGCTGCCGCTGGAACGCAAGGAAGAACTCATCCAGGCTATTCGCACCTGGCTTCAGAGCAAAATCTTTGATGCGGATCCTGAATCCCACGACGTTATCCGTATGTCATGCATGCTACGCGAGAGATCCACCATGCCTTCACAGCAGCGGCGTATTCCGATGACCGATAGTCTGCTGCCCCGCCTGCCAGCAGCCCAGCGCGATCGCCATGATCAGATCGTCGTGGTCTTTGCCGTGCGCCGCCATCGTGCGCCTGCCCCGATCCGTGGTCCCAACGCGCATTTGCCGCAACTCCCGCATCACGCTCGGCAACTCCGGCAGATTGCTCGGCAGCCGTAGCTCCACCTTCTCCAGCAGCACCTGCAACCGCCCAATCAACTCGTGCTTCGGCACGTTCCACCAAAGCACCCCACACTGATACCCCAATTGCCTCGGCTGATCGCCCCCGGTAATCGTCACCGCGATCGTCTCGCACCCCAGCCCGTACTCCTTCAACATCTCCACCACCGCCGCCCCGACCAC
>CAXSIG010000012.1:10254-21651 GCA_964237255.1 uncultured Bryobacteraceae bacterium | reverse complement strand
ACGGCCGCTTGTTGCAGGCCGTTTGGGGGCCGGAATACGGGGGCGAAGTGGAATACCTTCGCGTGTTTATGAATCAACTCCGAAAGAAGATTGAACCCGATCCCGCTCATCCGATCTATCTCTTGACGGAGCCGTGGGTGGGTTATCGCTTTCAACCTCCAGCAAGCGTTCGTTAAAGAGAAAGCCTGAGTTCCGAGCTAAAGGTTGTCCTGGTATTCGTCGAGCCAAGCCATTTGGATCGCTTCCAACTTACCTTCGGTAGACGCTGCCGGATCGTCTCCGAAGTCGGGGAGATTTGTGATCCACGTGTGCAGGTCTGTATATCGGATGTGCGTTGGATCCATCTCCGGGAATTTCTCCTGCAGGGCGAGGGCGATATTGTCGGTTTGGTCCCAGGTTAATCGAGGCATGCGTCTAGTCTAAACTGGGCACGGTTAATGAGTACGGGGGGCAGGTGGGAAGGCTTCGAAAAATGCAATCTCTCACATCGGATAGTGCTTTCGATTCCGAGTCCAGAGGAAGGCCTCCGATTCGAAGGCCGTTGCCGCAATAAAGGCGTCGCCCAACTCGACCGAGTGACTCTTGCCATACTGCTGTAAATAGCGTCCAGCCTTTTCTTCCAAGCTACGGCCAACTGGAACGCAGGTTAGGTTGGTGAAAAGACGGCTTAACTTCTCATGTTCCTCAGGCCGTGCACCAGCCCATAACTAGGCTGCATTGACGGGAGAAAACAGAATGACCGCGCCAGACAGACTTAGATCTATCCAAGCGCCGACAACTTTCTGATCTTTGCCGCGCGAGACTTCAATCAGGATATCGGAATCGGTTAGTACCTTCACTCCTCGCCGCTATACAGTTCCCAGTCGTGCCAGTCTGCCGCCGCGGCGGAGTACGCGAACCTCTTCGACTGCGTAAAGTTGCGTGGTTTTCGATTTACGGCTGCCGACAAAATCTTGCATCGCTTTCACGCGCTTTTCCCGATTGCCCAGATACTTCTCCCGGACGGCTTCACGCACCAAATCCGACATGGTGGTCTTTTGCATGCGAGCTTGAACATTCAACGCATTCCAAAGCTGATCATCCAGGTAAAGTTGAGTCCGCCTCATGATGTATAACGTACATCATCACTGAACTACTTCGCTTTCAGCTTAATGCCGTTATTGTGACTATCGGCGTCTTGTTTCAATGCATTTAGCTTCGTGATGTCGGTGGATTGTTTGGTGATTACAGGCTGTGCCGCCGCCACTCCGCCCTGTGTATTGCGGAAGGGAACGCTGAGGACCACCTCGCGAATCAGCGTTCTTGCCCGGTAATCATCCTTTTCCAAAGCGTCCGCAATTCGCTGCACCGTACAGCTATCGCCGTCCTGCAAGCTGCGGCCGAGCGCATAACCCAAGACCTTCGCCGACAGATTGCCGATAAATTCGCTTTTCCGGTTTAGTAACGCTTGCCGGAGTTCTACGGCACCGTTGAACTTCTCACCCGTAGGCAACTCGCCGGTGGCGTCGATTGCTTTACCGTTGTCCTTCTCGCGCCAACGGCCCATCCAGTCATAGGATTCCAATCCGAACCCGATTGGGTCCATCATGCGGTGACATGCCGTGCAGGACGGATTGGATCGATGCTCCGCCAACTTCTCTCGAATCGGAAGTTTATGGCCGATTTCGGCATCTGTTTTTAATTGCGGGACATCGGGCGGCGGCGGGGGTACCGGAGTGCCCATCAATGTATCCAACACCCATGCGCCTCGCAAAACTGGGCTGGTTTCTTTGTAGCGCGAGGTCATCGCCAGCACGCTACCCAGACCAAGTAAGCCGGCTCGCCGATTATCCGGCCAATGCACAAGCTTGAATTCGGTATCGTTTAATTCCGGCATCTGTTTCGCGACGTCGTAAAACTTTGCCAGGCGCGCCGTCATATACATGTAGTCGCCTGTCAGCAGCTCGGTCACGGTTCTATTCTCGGCAAGGATGTGCCCGAACAGCAGAACTGGTTGCGCCCGGAGGTCGGCCGCTGTGTTTGGCGTGTAATACTCCTGCAATTCCGTTAGCAACGGAACCACGCGACCGCCCACGTCCTGCGTGCCGAGCCACTGGCCCATGAAGCTAGTCAGGAACGCTCGCGACCGCGGATCGTCCAGCATTCGTTCTGTTTGCGCAGCCAGCGTTTTCGGGTCGGAGAGCGCGCCATTCTCAGCCAGCGACGTTAATGTGGCATCAGGCGCGGTTGACCACAGGAAGTAAGAGAGCCGCGTTGCAAGTTCGTATTGTGACAACGGATGAATGCCCGCTTCTTTCGGTTTCTGCTCGATGCGGAACAGAAAATCCGGCCATACTAAGACTGCTTTGAGCGCCAGCTTCACGCGTTCTTCGAACGGATCGCCTCGCTCCGCTGAGCGATCGTAAAGCGCCAGGAAACGATCTACTTCCGCCGCGGTCACCGGACGTCGAAACGCCTTCGGAAGAAACTGCTCCAGAATCTGACGTGCGGCGCGGCGGCTATCGATCGGTTGCTCGCCCGCGTCCATCCCGAAGACGCGGTAGTGAAGCGCCTTCTTCTCACCGGCAGGCAACTCTTCTTTCTGTGACACGGTGAGCGTAGCGTCCGCTGGCAGGGCCGGGTCGGCTTCCAAGGTCAACACGTGCGAACCACGGCTTAATGTAATCTGCATCGCGCCATTAAGCGGGCCAGGCAGTTCCTTGCCGTAGGTAATCCGGCGCGGGGGAGTTTTCAGGTTACCCGCTTCCGCTCCGTCCACCTTAAGAATCAATTTCGCGGCATCTCGCAAGTTATAGGTCAGACGCAAACTAAATTGCGTGTCCCCATAGGACGGAACCGCAGCGGGCTGACTTGCGGGAAAGGTGTGCACGAAGGTAGGCGTTACGATCACGCGATCCAGAATAGTTTGCGCCGCTTCCATGTAGCGCTCCGTCAGGACTGGCGGTAGATAGAGCGTTTCGCCGTTCGTATCGAACCCGGCGCCACCTGTGCCATCCGCCGGAAGCATGGTCGTGATGTCCAGGTCAACCCCTAATAGGTCGCGAATGGTGTTGTGATACTCGCGCCGATTCAATCGCCGCGTGATCGCATTGCCCGCAAACTCGCCCATTCCGCAGGCCGTTCGTCGAAGTTGACCATCGATCCAGGACGAAACTTCCATACGATCCTCTTCGGAAAGTTTGGATGCGCCAGGCGGCATGGTCCGATTGCGAAGCTGCGCGGCCACGTTGTGCCACAAGCCTCGATTCGATTCCATGTCGGAAAGGCTGGTGCCTTTCAGAAAGGGTGCAGGGCCTTTCGCAGCAGCCGGGTTGTGGCATTTCGAGCAGTTCTCCATCAGTACCGGACGAACATGCGCGGAAAACTCCGTAGCCGGATCGGCAACTGCGCCGTAAGCTGCAGCGGCCAGAAGAACTAGTCCCAACTTCATGCGATTAGGCGAGACCTTGAAGCGCCCCGGTGCTATCGCCGAACTGAGAATCCGGAATGCCCATACGATTTAGCATGGAGACATACAAGTTGCAGATGGGGGTCTGCTCCGGCGCTCGCAACCTTCGCCCCGATTTGAGCGTGCCTTTACCGCCCCCGGCCAGGAGAATCGGTAAATTCTGTACTTCATGATTGCTTCCGTCTTTGAGCGATCCGCCGAACATAATCATCGAGTTGTCCAGCAGCGATTTCCCGCCTTCGTCCAAACTCTTCATGCGGCCTAGGAAATAAGCAACTTGCGCCGTGTGCCAATTCACGATCGCCTCGTATTGCGCAACCGTAGCCGGCTCATAGCCGTGGTGGGAGAGGTTGTGCCATCCACCCTTCACGC
Source organism: uncultured Bryobacteraceae bacterium (assembly GCA_964237255.1). Taxonomy (GTDB): domain Bacteria; phylum Acidobacteriota; class Terriglobia; order Bryobacterales; family Bryobacteraceae; genus JALYXI01. The sequence continues at coordinate 17,831 of CAXSIG010000012.1, read as the reverse complement.
CTGGCAGAAAGCTATAATCGACGCTCGATTGCGCGTCGCCCATCATAAACGACCCGATGCGCGTGGAGTCGGACCAGAAAGCCAACACAAGAATGTCGAGCATCAAGCGCACATGGTCTTTGTGTTCCTGTGGAATACCGGGCGCCGGGCGTTCCAACGGAAACTTGCCCTGGTTGATCCATCGCTTCTGCGGCCGCATCGAAGCTTCCAGGCGTTGTTCCACGCTGCGGACGGACTCAAAATACTCATCCAGCCGCACGCGGTCTGAAGCGCTGCCATTGCGTTTCAGCGTTTTGGCGGAGTCAAGAACCATGTCCAGGATGCTGGAATCGTCGCGCTGCAAAGCTTTCACCAGCGCCGGATCGTTCGGATTTACGCTGGACGTCACGGCGCTTCGGTTTCCCCGAAACAGACGGTCGAAAGCTAATTGCGGAATAATTTCTTTCGGCACGGGAGTATGCCGATCACGCCAGGAAATAAACGATCCGTAGAGCCTCGCGAATCCCCCACCCGCTACATCGATTCCGGTCCGAGGCGCCTCGCAGCCGAGTTCAATCGAAGGAAGCGGCGTCAGTGTTCCCAGCTTCTGTGCGGCTAATTGGTCGCAAGAAACGGCCCCCGTATCTAAATCGTCGGCGGTAGTACGCTGCACATAGCCGCCGGAAAGCCAGATCGGCACTTTCGGCCAGTGGCCGTTCCGTCCCACGGAGTTCTTGTTCCAGAGATTTTCGAGGAGCAAAAAGTCGTTCTTAAACGGCGCAAGCGGTTTTAGATGCGGGGTGATCTCGTAATCGGAACCATCGCCCGGAGGCGTCCAATGATCCGGACGCACGCCATTCGGCATGAAGAGAAAACCCATGCGCAGCGGCGGTTCGGTAAGATTTCCGGATGTGGTGGCCCCGCGGGATACGGATTCGAGCCACGGTAAAGCAATCGCAGCGCCCGCTCCTCTGAGAATCGTGCGTCTGGTTGGCTGGAGGGACATGATTACTCCTTGGCAGGAACTGCGGATATTTTATCAAATGGAAATCGCTAAAATAAGACCAGCTATGATCCCCGCAACCTGGGAGCAACAAGTTGACGAGATCGTTCGGGATTTCTCTCCCGATGTGGTGAGTATTAGTTCAACGAAGACCGCGACTGGTTTTACGACGATCCCGTTGTATACTTTTGCGTACTACTCTCCGATGCCGTTGTTCAGGGCGACAAGCTGCTACCTGTCGCAAGGGCTGTTCGAACAAAAATCGACAAAGATTTGAATACCTGGCAGTCGGGAATGACTCCTCACATGTATTTCCGAACGGTAAGCGAACAGCGCGCTCTGAATGACCCCGGATGGAACTAGCGCGGCAACTACTCGCGCAAGCTCTGCACCTGATTTCCTATCAGGGATTGCTTCCCGATCAAGCAGCATTGACTCGCGCCATCTCCGCCGCCTACTACGCACTGTTCATCAGTTGGCCGAAGATGCCGCTTCTCATTGGAACGGATCGACGGCCGCGAATACAGGAATCCAGAGAGCTTTGCTGTCCACTTTCGTGAAGGATTGTAGTCGGCAGTGATCCGCGCCGATTGCAGGAGCAGAACTGCCTCCGGGAATCGGTTCGCACCCATCCCCTCGCGGGCGACTTCCTTCTGTCAATGCTGATTGGCCGAAAACGCTAAATTACTTTTGCCAAAACCAAAGTTACGTCGTCCGCCGGCGGTGCTCCCGCCGTCCACTTCGCAATGGCCTCCGTTACCTGCTGAATCATTTCACTGGCCGGTCGATCTTCGTTTGCCCGAAGGGTCGAAATCAAGTTCTCCGTTTCAAACTCTTCATCGTCCGGTGTCGCCGCTTCAGTAATCCCATCGCTGTACAGGGCCAGCAGGTCCCCCTTGCCGACCGGCACCTCGAATTCTCCATACCGAATGTGCGGCATGATTCCCAAGACCGGACCGCCCTCCGTTAGCTTTTCGCACTTGCCGTCCGCGCGTAGAATGACCGGGGGATTATGTCCAGCATTCGCATAAATCAGCGTCCCGTTTCCAGGGTCCAGTCTGCACAGGAACAGAGTGATAAACCGGCCAGCCGGACAATGCTCGGCCGTCAATCGATTCAACTGCGTCAACGCTTCGCTCAATGATCCGGGCTCGCGCAAAATCACTTCGGCTCTTGCTTGCAGACCCATCATCATAAGCGAAGCCGGCATTCCCTTTCCCGATACGTCGCCGACGATTAACGCAATGCTACCGTCCTGATACGGGAAGAATCCGAAATAGTCCCCCCCAACGGTTCGGCAAGGCTCGTTGAATCCAGCCAAATCCAAGCCGGGGATTTGCGGCGCGGCCCGAGGCAGATACTGGCACTGAATTGCCGCAGCTTGTTGCAACTCGCGCTCTAGCAATTCCCGCACTTTATCCATTTCTGCGAAGCGCGATTGCTCAATCCGAATTGCCGCGACGTTCGCCATCACCGTCAGCAGATTCAAATCGTCCTTAGAGAACTGCCGCACTCGCGACGGCGAATCGACATACAGAAGTCCCACCATGCAGTCGCGCGTTTGTAACGGCACAGCCATCAGCGTCCGAATATTGGACTCGATGATCGAGCGGCTCTCTCGAAACGCTTCGTCCGATGTTGTGTCACGCACCAGCACGGACTCTTTTCTATTCAACACCCGATCCCGAACGGATTGGCTGATTGTGAACCCTTCCCCGCGAATGGCCTGCAAGTGAAGCGCGTCGTTTTCAAGGGTAAACAACACGCCCCGATCCGCTCCCACTGATTCGATCGCCAGCTGCAGAATAAACGCGAACAGTTCCGGCAGCGGTCGCTGGCCGGACAATTCGTTGCCCGCGCGAATCAATGCGGAGACCGCATCGAAATGGGATGGAGCCTCCTTGCCTTGAATCAGCAGGGATAGGTCGCTGGTCTCGGCGTTTTCGGCGCTTGAATCGTGCCCTTCCGTGAAGATCACCGTCGCGGACGAAGACGCGGGAAGCCGCAGGGCCGATAACGTGGAACCGCTCGCCCGGCTGGAGGCCGACAACGAGAGAATCAAGTGCCCCGCCATCATCCGGTCCCCAGGGTAAATAGCCGTTCGCCCCGAGATGCGCTTGCCGTTGTGTACCGTCCCGTTCTTGCTTCCGAGATCAGTGAGATAAAAACTGTCGTTCTCCGGCTCGATGGACAAGTGCTGGCGGGATAGCCCTGCATCGTCCGGATAGCTTAAGTCACAGGTGGGCGCACGGCCCAACGTGATCGGCTTGCCGGCTAGCGGAACGCTTTTGCGTTTCCCGTCGGGGGTCAGGATTTGAAGTTCAGCCACGATACACCACGATACAATCCGAACACACTATGAACGAGGAACAACTGGAAGGCAAGCTGGCCCTGATTACCGGTGGAAGCAAGGGACTTGGGCGGACCATGGCGATCGCATTGGCAAGTGCAGGCGCCAAAATTGCGCTGGTTTCACGAGATCGCGAAAAGTTGGAAAGTGTAGCCGCCGAAGTGAAGACGGCCGGAAGCGAGGCTTTCGTTTACACCGGCGATGTCGGGCAGGAGGATGACGTTGCGCGAGTGGAGAAAGAGATCGCCGCGGGCCCTGGCAAGATCGACATTCTGATTAACAACGCGGGCATCAACATCAGAAAAAACATCACCGAGTTCACGTTGGCCGAGTGGGAAAGCGTGCATCGCACCAATCTCACCAGCGTCTTCCTGATGTGCCGTTCCTTCGTGCCACATATGAAAGGGAAAGGATACGGACGCATTTTGAACATGACGTCGATCATGAGCCACGTGTCACTGGGAGGACGCACGGCATACTCGTCAAGCAAAACCGCGCTTCTGGGACTTACGCGTTCGCTCGCGCTGGAACTGGCTGCCGACGCTATTACGGTGAACGGCATCAGCCCCGGGCCGTTTGGAACTGAGATGAATACCCCGATTATGAATGACCCAGCCGCCAACCAAATGTTCATCTCAAAGATTCCGCTGGGACGTTGGGGCAAGGTGGAGGAAATTGGTTCGCTGGCTGTCTTCTTGTGCTCGGAGAACGCGGGCTTCATCACTGGAACGGACATCCTGATCGACGGCGGCTGGTGTGCGCAGTAAGACTGCGCTGTTTCTTTTATGCGCCGTTGTTGCCTCTTGTGGAAGAGGAAGACACCGAACAATCGCAGTAATTCCGAAAGGAACAGCGCATGAGTTCTGGCTTACGGTGGAGAAAGGTGCAAGGGCGGCGGGACAGGAGTTTCATGCCGAAATTCTGTGGAGCGGTCCGCAGCAGGAAACCGAGTATACACGTCAGATTGAGATTGTGGATTCCATGATTGCGCGCCACGTAGATGGTTTGGCCGTCGCGGCTTCTGACCGGCAGATCCTCACAGCATCTTTGGATCGCGCTGCGGCGGAAAAAATTCCGGTTACGGTATTCGATTCCGGTGTCGACTCCGACAAATACATGACCTTCGTGGCTACTGACAATTACGCGGCCGGAGGCTTGGCGGCACGCAAGATGGCCGAATTACTCGGCGGCAAGGGAACGCTCGCGGTAATCGGGCATGCCCCCGGCAGTTTTTCGACGGGCGACCGGGAGCGGGGCTTCACGGACACGCTATCGAAAGAGTTCCCGGACATGAAGATCGTTGCTACTCAGTTCAGTATGGCCAACCCAGCAAAAGCGCTGGCGGTTACTGAAAATATCCTGACCGCACATCCCGATCTCGCCGGCATCTTTACTTCGAGTGAGCCGAGTTCCGTTGGTGCGGCTCGCGCAATACGCGAAAGAATGGCTATCGGTAAGGTAAAACTAGTTGCGTTCGATTCCACCGAGAGTTTGAAGGCTGACGAAAAGGCAGGGGTTATCCAGGCCTTGATTGTTCAAGATCCCTACAAAATTGGCTATGAAGCGGTCAAGACGCTCTGCACGAAGCTGGATGGTGGCCAACCCCCAAAGCGGATGGATCTTAGCGCGCGAGTGGAATAGCCTGTTCCAGCAACACTTTATTTAACTGATAGGCAGCCGTTTCGCAATCACCCCTGCAGACGTCGTAATGCGTCAGGGCCCGCATGTGAGTTGCGTTAATCCCGTTCATTAAGATGCCTCGCTTTTTTAGGTCCGCGCTGATTTGTTGCGCCGTTATGCCGGTATCTGAAACGTCGAAGATCACGATGTTGCTTTCCACTGTGTCCGAAACCAGCTTTACTCCGGGCATTTTGCAAATCTCGGAAGCGAGATATCGGGCATTGGTATGGTCCTCAGCCAAGCCCTTCGGGCTCTCGGTTAATGCGATTAACCCCGCTGCCGCTAAGATGCCCACCTGGCGCATGCCGCCCCCGAGACGCTTGCGGAGGAGCCTCGCTTCATCGATATCGGCTCGTGTTCCACACAACATAGAACCGACGGGCGCGCCCAATGCCTTCGATAAACAGAACATTACGGTATCCACGTGCCGCACGACATCGGCAACCATCACCCCGGATGCTTCGGCGGCATTAAAAACGCGCGCGCCATCCATATGAACTTTGATTCCGAGCGCGTGAGCTTCCTGGCAGATTTCCTCAATGACACGCAGCGGATACACCCTGCCGCCCGCCATATTATGCGTGTTTTCAATCTCGATGCAGCCGGTGGGAGCCCAATGCGGTCCCACGGGTTTGGTTACTTTCCGGATGTCCTGCCAGCTGAGGATCCCGTGCTCGGTAGGGATCGCGCGAATCAGGCATCCGGAAAACCACGCCACCATGGACAGTTCCCAATCGAGCAAATGTGCGCGCGAATCGCAGATCACCTCCTGACCGTGCTTCGTATGGAGCTTAATGGCAATGTTGTTCCCCATGGTGCCAGTAGGAACGAACAGAGCGGCTTCTTTGCCTGCTATTTCGGCTGCCCTGCTTTCCAGTTCGTTGACCGTTGGGTCTTCCGCGTAAACGTCGTCACCTACCTCGGCAACCGCCATGGCCTGACGCATAGCAGCCGTTGGCTTCGTTACTGTGTCGCTTCGTAAATCGATCATGCGGGAAGAAACTCCTGGAAGACTTCGTTGGACAACAGCACGCCGCGGCGGGTCAGCCGCAATGCGGGTCCGCTCCACTCGAGCAAACCGTGTTCCACCAGACGACGAAAAGGCAAGTCATGGGTACGCAGTTCTTCTACAGACGGCACGATTCCATCCATTAAACGCAGCCCCACCCACAAGTGTTCACTCGCATCTGCCGCCACCGGGGCTAACGGGGTACGCCGATTCAGATATCCTTCGATTGAATCCGGATTCTGGTATCGCAGACCGCCCTCGAAGGAGTGCGCATCGGCCCCGAATCCCCGATAGGGGGCCAATTCCCAGTACTTCAGATTGTGGAGAGACCGGAAGCCCTTCTGAGCGAAGTTAGAGATCTCGTAGCGCTCAATGCCCACAGACGACAGTCGATCGACAGCCGATTCATACATCGATGCGGTAAGGTCTTCCGAAGGAAGATCCTGAGCGCCGTAGCGCGATCCATCATTCAAGACCTCTAGCCCGAGCCGGCTATCCTCATCGATTTCAAACATGTAAACCGAAACGTGAGGCGGCCGTAACTGCTCTAGTTCACCCAGCGACTCTTGCCAAGATTCAAAAGTCTGCCCAGGTAGTCCTGCGATTAGATCGATGTTGAAATTTGAAATTCCTTCCTCGCGCAGCAGCGCTATGTCGTCCCTTACGGTTTTCGCGGTGTGCCGCCGTCCTGTGCGCCTTAACTCGGAAGTGACAAATGACTGAACGCCAAGCGAAACACGATTGATTCCGCGGCATAGCCAGTGCCTAACCCGCTCAGGAGATAACGTGCCCGGCGCTGCTTCCATAGTCGCTTCCCGGAAGCGATAAGGCAGGGTCCCGAAGATGCGATCCAACTCCGCAGGATCCATAGAGCTCGGTGTGCCACCGCCAAAGTAGACCGTGTCCGGTGCGAATGTTAACTCCGCCGAAGCAATTTCTTGGCAGAGCAAATCAAGATAACGCCGCTGTATCTCAGAACCGTGCACCCCGGAGGCAAAGTTGCAGAAAGTGCACTTTTGCGCGCAGAACGGGTACGAGATGTAGACCCCAGCCACCGGAACTTCTATGATAACGGTTCTGTCCCGAGAGAACCTGCAACGCACGGCCGTGATCTTAGTAGCACTTGTCGCTATCGGTTGGAACATCTGGAATGCGGGTATGGTGACCGGGTATATCGATCCCGTACGCAAACTGGGAGCGCAGGACGAAGCCGTGTACGCCCGCGAAGCGATCCACATGGCGCTCTACGGCAACTGGCCGACGCAAACCTTTCTCGATCGCTTCGTTCTGTTTAAACCGCCGATGCTGATGTGGCTTTCGGCCATTTCCGCAAAGCTCTTCGGCATCGGCTCTTTCGGACTGCGGTTGCCGGCGATTTTAGCGGGTGTTGCGATCTGCTTCTTCGCCTGGTGGAGGGCCTTGCCCGGTGAGGGTGCGCGCTCCTGCGGTGCCTCCCGCTCGGCCTTGGGCTTCTTCGCCGCCCCGCCGCCGGCACGGCTCAGCACCAGAGCCTTGTAATCGCCCATGTCGCCGTCGAACGCCTTCACGGTGCCGCC
>CAXSIG010000012.1:437-10244 GCA_964237255.1 uncultured Bryobacteraceae bacterium | reverse complement strand
CCAGATGGGGCGCCGTCATCCTGCTCGTCTCAGACCGGCTTTTCCATACACTGGCGCGCGCCAGCCTTACCGACATTCTTCTCAGCGCTTCCTTAGTCGCCGGCCTTGCTGTCTTTCTGCGTGATACTGCCTTTGAGCATCGACGCACAGTGATTTGTTTTGGTCTGTTCGCTGGTTGCGCCATCCTGACGAAAAGCATCGCGGGCCTTTTGCCATTCGTGGTCGTCGGTTTGTTTTGGACCGTCCAGCGTGGGCCCGCACGGCCTCGCGTGTGGCCGGTCATTGCGAGTGCCTCCATTGCCGTGCTCGTTATGCTGCCGTGGCACCTGTACCAGTTCGCCGTACATCGCGAGTGGTTTTTGGCTGAATATTTCGGCGTGCAGCTTCTAGCATTCGGGGGCAAGCCTCCGCAAACGTCTCAGGAGAATCAGATCGTCTTTTATGCGTCGCGCCTCTGGTACGGAGATCCGGAACTGACGCTTCTCAGTGTGTTGGCGCTTCCCGCGTTCGGAGTCGCAGTTTGGAAGCGAAAAGATGCGCTAGCGCTTGCGCTCGCTTGTTGGCTTGCGGTCTTTTGCGCCGCGCTGATGATCTTTCAATACCGCAGCGTGCAATATATGCTTCCTCTCATCCCCGCGCTTGCCATTCTTTCGGCAAGCTTCCTGCCCGCTTTGTCTCGAAATTTTACCATCGGCATTCTCTGTGCCGCCTTCGTGGTGAAAGCCGCGACGCCCACCGCAACCTGGGGGCTGCCCTTCGCTAGCGGCAACACGATCGCATTATCCGGCCCGCTTTCCTCCTACTGTGAAGAACGCCGCGATACCGACTTAATCGTTCTGGATACTGATGACGAATTCTACTCAGCGGTTTTGCCTCTCAAGCAGGTCCGCTACGGCTATGTCGATCCCGATGAACGCAATTTTCGACTCGAACCGCATCTTCACTGGCTGGGTGTCATCCTGAGTGTCCCGGAGTTTCTCAATCTGGACCTGCCCAAATTCGTTCAATCGGATCGGACGCTTTATTCCGGTCGTTTGCGTTCGTGGGGCCTTGCCGATTCGAAAACAATCGGCACCAGCATCTTCGGCAAGAGCGTTGCCGAGTTCCAGAAGCTCGTTCTGGCGCGGCCAGCGAGCGATTTCCTTGTTCCACGCACATGGCTCAGCGCTGAAATGCTCCGCGACCGCGAACTTCGCATGGCTGGCTCGAATTACGTTTTTCTTTTAGCGCGAAGCCCTGGGCACATCGGCGCTCCCGCCTGGAGTTGCCGAATTTGAACCGACCTAGTTCCGGTCGATAGCGCAACGAATACCTGCCATGGGCGCAGGTTGATCGTTCTCTGCTTCATTACGGCGCGAGACTCGGATATGCTGCGCGTCCGATTCCCAAAACCCGCCGCGCAACGTCGCGCTAGCGTTCGAAGCTAGCGGCTGCTCAACATCGCCGATGGCTGCGGATTCGATATCGTACTTCTGGTAATACCGATCCAGAACCCACTCCGAAACATTGCCCAACATGTCATACAGTCCGTATGCGTTCGGCTGTTTTGTCCCTGTCGGATGGCGCTCGCCATTCGAATTGGTCGCGTACCAGGCGATTTTTGAAGGAATCCCGTAGTATGCTCCGGATCCGCCGCCCCGCGCGGAGTATTCCCATTCGGCTTCTGTAGGCAGACGTCCGCCGACGGCCCGGCAATATGCTTTCGCTTCGCGCCAGGTGATATTCACCACGGGTAGTTTGTCCTCTGTGGCGGACAGCGCAGCGGAGGGAATAATTCGGCGGTAAGCGATGCTGGTAACCTCCGTTTGTCCCAGCCAAAAGCCTTTCGGCACTTCCACCAGGTGAGACGGACTTTCATCGGGCGAGCATTGCGTGTCGCCCGGAGAGCAACCCATAGTGAATGAGCCCGGCGGAATTGATACGTAGGTCAAGCCGTCTTTCGGGTTCACCCAGGATCGAGGCTTGTTTTCGGGTGGAGGCTTCGCGGGAGCGTTGGTTGCAACTTCGGGCGGAGGGGCGGGTTTGACAACGTTTCCACTTGGTTCTTTTACGTTGGTCGTGCTGACTGGAGCAGTCGGTGGCAGTGCGGGAGATTTCCGTGTCAGCCATAGCCAAGATCCGGCAACGGCTGCGACCACCAGCACGATCACCCCCGCGATCCAAAGTCGCTTATCTAGCCCGGCGGGTTTCCTGAGATCGGCGATGGAACGGCCACTCAAGGCTTGTGAAACGGCTTCTGTCACCAGCGCAAGGTTTTGCGTGGTAGCGCCTTGTGTGGCGTCCAACCATTGACTCAGCGAGAGAAAGTAGTCGAAATTCGGGGGTAACGGCTCCCTGGACAAGCGAAAAGAAATGATCGGCTTTTTCCTGTCGAACGCGTGGCCCACCTCGGACAAAATGTGGGGCGAAGCAACAGCAGCGGCACTTACGACCACGACGATGGCCCGAGCTTGTTGCAGACCGCTCAAAATCGCCGTGGGATAGTCGGCTCCAGGCTCGATATCGCGCGGCGCGATCCAGCACCGGGATCCGCCGGCTTCTATCGCAGCGCAGATTTGATCCGCGATCGGCTTATCACTCGACGAGTAGCTGATGAATACCTGACGATCTGTGGGTTGGGCCGGCGCGTGATCCAAGTGAGAATCCGTTCTTCTCTTATCATGCTCCAGGCGGTACCCATTCATCGGCCGTTTATCGCCAATGTCCAGGAAGAAACGCCGTTTTGGCGCCGTACCAAAAGCACGGTCGGCGGTTTGACCCTGTTCGCAACCGTATGATAGATTATCTATTTACGTCCTGTTGGGCTCCCTTACGATTCAATGGATTCTACGTTCCACGCGCTGGGTCATATCGTGTTGTATGGCCTCCCTACTTTCTTCTTAGTCCTGCTTCTAAACTTCTATTTAAAGGCGACGTACTTCGCTCCTTTGGAGAAAACGTTACAACAGCGTTATGAGAAGACAGAGGGTGCTCGAATTGCCGCCGACGAAAGCCTGAAGGCTGCCGACCGGCGGATTGCCGAGTATCAGGCCAAGCTGAGGGATGCCCGGAGTGAGGTCTACTCCACGCAGGAGGCGGCACACCGGAAAATCTCCGACCAGCAAACCGTCGCGATAGCAACGGAGCGAAAGCACGCCGAACAACTGATTCTGCAAAGTCGTGAGCGATTGGCCGTTGAGAAAGAAGCCGCATTCGAGACGCTGGCTCACCGTGCGGACGACTTGGCGGACCGAATTGCGCAGGCCATTTTGAAGGGAAAAGCCGCTTGAGCCGTTCCCTTTGGCTTCGTTTTAGCTTTTTCTTCGCGATTCCGGCTTGGGCGGCTCAGGAAAGCGGGGGTGAACCGCAAAAAGATTTGACGCCTTGGCTTTGGGCCAATTTCATCTTATTGATTGCGGCGCTTTGGTATTTGTCCAGGAAGTACGGTGGGCCATTCTTAAAAGGCCGGCAGGAAGGCATCAGTCAGGGAATCGCCGACGCCGATGCTAAACGGGCCGATGCCGATCGGCGCGTCGCCGAAGTCAACCAGAAGCTTTCGAATCTGGACGCGGAGATCACGGCATTAAAATCGCAAATGCGTGACGAGCAGGCACTAGAAGCGAAGCGTTTGGAAGAGCGCCATGCGGCGGAGCTGGTTCGCATCCGCCAACAGGCCGAGCAGGAAATTGAAGCGGCAGGCAAAGCTGCGCGTTTGGAGCTGCAGGCACATGCGGCCAAACTCGCTGTGGACTTAGCGGAAAAGAAGCTCCGCAACGAAATGACAGGCGACGCGCAACACGGGCTGACGCGCGGATTCGTCGAGAGCCTGCGGTAACGAATCATGACTCCGACGGCAATCGCGCAGCGCTACGCAAGCGCTTTGGTGGATGTAGTAGTGGGTGATCACGCTCAAAAGCCGGAAGATGCTTTAGCGGCTCTCCGGACATTTCGGGATCTGGTTCACGGTTCTACGGATTTGAAGAACGCCTTGGAATCGCCGGCTGTGTCGCTTGGGCGCAAGCGGGCGCTAATCGATAATCTGGTTGGGCGGCTCGGAACGCCGCGTACGGTCCGCAATTTTTTGCTGGTGCTGAGCGACAAGCGAAGATTGCCGCTACTGAACGAAGTTACGGAGCAATTCGATATTCTGCTGGACGAACGTCTTGGGTTCGTTCGCGCCGAGGTGCAGTCCGCGGCAGAGTTATCGCAAGCCGAAAAGGACCAGATCGCGCAGGAACTGACGCGTGTGGCCGCGAAACAGATCCGGACGCGGTATTCGGTAGATCCCGAGTTAATCGGTGGGGTAGTGGCGCGCGTGGGTTCGACCGTATACGATGGCTCGGTACGCGGCCAACTTGCGGGCTTGCGTCGACGCCTGGGATAAAGAACCGGCGTTTGGAAGTAGGAAGAAACGATTTTTATGGCTCAGATTCGAGCAGACGAGATTACAGAGATTCTCCGTCAGGAGATTGAGAATTACGAACGCGCGGTAGACGTGTCCGAAGTGGGATCGGTGATGTCCGTGGGTGACGGAATCGCGCGTATCCACGGTCTGGAGCGCGTAATGGCGGGCGAACTGATCGAGTTCCCGCACGGTGTTTCGGGCATCGCGATGAACCTGGAAGAAGACCAGGTTGGCGCCGTATTGTTGGGTGAGCCCACGCTGATTCGCGAAGGCGATGAGGTCAAGCGAACGAACCGGATTATGTCGGTTCCGGTAGGCGACGCGCTAATTGGCCGTGTGGTGGATGCTCTTGGGCGTCCTATCGATGGTAAAGGTCCGATTAACACCACCGAGTTCAACCCGATTGAGCGACTAGCGCCCGGCGTGGTAGATCGGCAGCCGGTGAAGCAGCCGATGCAGACCGGTATCAAAGCCGTTGACGCGATGATTCCGATTGGCCGCGGCCAGCGTGAACTGATCATCGGCGATCGGCAGACCGGTAAGACTGCGATTGCGATCGACACGATCATCAATCAAAAAGGCGGCGACATGATTTGTATCTATGTCGCGATCGGGCAGAAAAAGTCGACCGTTCGGCAGTTAGTGAAGACACTGGAGGATTACGGTGCGATGGAATATTCCATCGTAGTCTCGGCGAGTGCGTCGGAGTCTGCGTCTATGCAGTACCTGGCGCCGTACACGGGCTGTGCGATGGGCGAGTTCTTTCGCGATTCCAAGCGGCATGCGCTCACAATCTACGACGATCTTTCGAAGCATGCGGCGGCGTATCGTGAGATCTCGCTCCTGTTGCGGCGGCCGCCCGGCCGTGAAGCCTTCCCTGGCGACGTATTCTTTCTTCACAGCCGGCTGTTGGAACGCGCTTCAAAGTTGAACGATGCGCTAGGTGCGGGTTCGCTGACGTCGTTGCCGTTTATTGAAACGCAGGCCGGTGACGTTTCGGCATACATTCCGACCAACGTGATTTCGATTACGGACGGCCAGATTTACCTGGAAGCTGACTTATTCAATTCAAATATTCGCCCCGCTATCAATGTCGGCTTGTCGGTAAGCCGTGTGGGTGGTGCGGCGCAGACTGCCGCGATGAAGAAGGTCGCAGGCACGTTGCGTCTCGATCTTGCGCAGTATCGTGAGCTTGCGGCGTTCGCACAGTTTGGAAGCGATCTCGACAAGAGTTCGCAAGCGCAGCTTACGCGCGGCAAGCGGCTTGTCGAAGTGTTGAAACAGCGGCAATACGCGCCCATTCCGGTAGAGAAGCAAATTGCGATCGTGTATGCGGGAACATCCGGCGTGCTGGACGATCTACCTGTCGAGCAGGTGCGTCAATTCGAAGAGGAATTGTATAAGTTCCTCGATAACTCGTAGCCCGCGACCCTCGATAGCCTTCGCAAGGGCAAGAAGTTGGACGACGTGAAACAGCCGTTGACGGACGCTCTGAAGGAATTCAAAGACCGTTTCGTTGTGGACCGAGCTTCGAAACAACAAGCGGCGCACGCGTAACTCGCGATGCCCAGCTTAATCGACATCCGACGGCGCATCCGTTCCGTCAAGAACACGCAGCAGATCACGAAGGCCATGAAGATGGTCTCCGCCGCCAAGCTAAAGCGCGCGCAGGATCGAGTAATTGCCGCGCGCCCTTACTCCGCCATGATGAAGCAGATGATGGCGGACTTGGCGAACGGCGCAGCCTCCGATGAGAATGCGGCGGCGAGTCCGTTGCTAGCGCGCCGCGAGGAAAAGCGCATCCAGTTGATCCTTCTCACGACAGACAAGGGGCTAGCGGGAGCATTTAATTCAAACCTCATTAAAGCGACCGGAAAGTTTCTGCAGGAGAAAAAAGACGCGCAAGTCGAGTTTGTGCTGGCAGGGCGAAAGGGCCGCGATGCATTTCGGCGTAGAGGCGCGGCAATTACTGCGGAACACATCAACCTGCTCCAGAAGATCGATTACAAGGACGCTGCAGCTATAGCGCGCGCCGTAGTCGAGCGTTATGAAAAAGGCGACATTGACGCGGTTTATCTTCTGAATAACGAGTTCAAGAGCGTGATGACTCAGAGGCTCTCCGTGCAGCGACTGCTGCCGGTCGAATTGCCTGAGCAAACAGAAACGCGCGATTACATCTTTGAGCAGCCTCCGCTCGAAATGTTGGAGCGTCTATTGCCGCGCTATCTCGAAGTGGAAGTCTATCGCGGACTCCTCGAAACGGCGGCGGCGGAACATGCAGCGCGTATGACGGCCATGGACTCCGCGGCGTCGAATGCCGGCGAAGTAATCCAAACATTGACATTGAACTTGAACCGCGTCCGTCAGGCCGCGATTACGCGCGAGATCATCGAAGTGGTCAGCGGCGCGAGCGTAGGCGAGTAAACGAAATATGACACCAACAGAAACTGCAATTGAAACAGCCGTCGGCAAGGTGGTGCAGGTCGCTGGACCTGCCGTGGACGTTCAATTTCCCGAGGGGCACATCCCGGAAATCCACACGGCAATCGTGATTACTAGTGAAGGCTTTAACGTTCCGAACGCAATCCACATTACGTGTGAGGCGGCGCAACACATCGGCGAAGGCCGGATCCGTACCATCGCGATGCAACCCACCGAGGGCGTCGTGCGCGGCATGAAGGCCCAAAGCCTGGGTGTGCCGATTACCGTTCCAGTTGGTCGCGCAACGTTAGGACGCGTGCTGAATGTTCTTGGCGAGCCGGTGGATCAGCGCGGCGAAGTAAAATCCGACACGCACATGCCGATACATCGCGAAGCTCCGACGTACGAAGAGCAGGCGACAGGTCTCGAAATGTTCGAGACCGGCATCAAAGTCATCGATCTTCTGGAGCCGTATCTTCGCGGTGGCAAAATCGGTTTGTTCGGCGGAGCCGGTGTTGGCAAGACGGTTATTATTCAGGAACTCATCAATAATCTGGCCATGAAGCACGGCGGCGTTTCCGTGTTCGCGGGCGTTGGGGAGCGCACCCGTGAAGGAAATGACCTTTGGCTGGAGTTTCAGGAATCGGGCGTTATTAACGAGCACGATTTATCAAAGAGCAAAGTAGCGCTGGTGTACGGACAGATGACGGAGCCGCCCGGCGCGCGTTTGCGCGTCGGTCTTACTGGCCTGACTGTCGCCGAGTTCTTCCGCGATGTGGAAGGGCAGGACGTTCTGCTCTTCGTCGATAACATTTTCCGGTTTACCCAAGCTGGCTCCGAAGTATCGGCGCTGTTGGGCCGCATGCCTTCCGCCGTCGGTTACCAGCCAAATCTGGCCACCGAAATGGGTGAGTTGCAGGAGCGCATTACTTCCACTAATAAGGGTTCTATCACGTCCGTGCAGGCCATCTATGTGCCTGCCGACGATTATACTGACCCAGCACCCGCAACCGCGTTCGCGCACTTGGACGCCACCACGAACTTATCTCGCGCGATTTCCGAGTTGGGAATCTATCCGGCTGTCGATCCGCTTGCCTCTACGTCCCGCATCCTCGATCCGCGCATCATCGGCGACGATCATTACGATGTCGCTCAGCAAGTCAAAGGCGTGTTGCAGCGCTACAAAGATTTGCAGGACATCATCGCGATTTTGGGTATCGATGAACTCTCCGATGAAGATAAATCCACGGTGAACCGCGCCCGGCGTATTCAGAAGTTTCTGTCGCAACCGTTCCACGTGGCCGAGCAGTTCACTGGTTTGCCGGGCAAGTACGTCAAGCTCGAAGACACGATTCGCTCGTTCAAGGAAATCCTCGCGGGCAAGCACGATGAACTTCCGGAGCAGGCATTTTACCTCGTCGGCACCATCGAGGACGTAGTCGAAAAGGCCAAAAACCTCAAAGACAATGGCTGAGTTGACGCTTGAGATCGCAACACCGGAGCGGCTCCTCTTCCAGGATCAGGTAAGTGAAGCCGAAGTACCCGGACGCGATGGCTATATCGGAATTCTTCCTGGCCACGCACCGCTGATTTCGGAACTGGCGCCCGGCGTCCTACGATACGTGAAGGGCGGCAATACCGTTCATCTCTCGGTGCTCGGCGGCTTTGTCGAAATCCTGGACGACCATGTTCGCGTGCTAGCCGATTCCGCGATGCGTAAGGAAGAGATCGACGTCAACGAAGCCAAAGCTAATCTGAAGCGCGCCCAGGAGTTGATGAGCAATCCATCCGACATCGATCCGGCGCAGGCGCTGGAAGATTCTCAGAAAGCGCAGGCGTTAATCGACACCGCCAGCCGTTAGATTAGAGCAGTGGAGACACCTCCGTTTCGTTTTGCAATCGGTGCCACGTTCACGGCGGAACCTCTGGAAGCGGTGCTGCAATATTGGGGCGGCAAACTGGGGACCGACTTCGAAGTTCGGTTTGCCGATTACAACCAGGTTCTACAAACCCTCGCGCATTTCGGGAGCGAATTCGGAGTAAATCGGCACGGATTGAATGCTGTGCTGGCGCGCGTGGAAGACCTTGCCGATTTCGATTGGGACAATCCGACAACCCTGGTGCGGATCGGAAGCAACTTCGAGGAGTTGGTGCAAGCGTTTGAAGCAGCGCGAGAGCACTCCTCCGTCCCGCTGGTGTTTGCGCTCTGTCCCCCTTCTCCCGCTTTCATTTCAGACCCAGGGCGTGAGCGGTTAGCACAAGAATTGGCGGCGCGCGTTCCCTATGCCCTAAAGATAGAACCGATTGTAGAGGCGGCCAGTCCGGAAGGCGAAAAGCTGGGTCGAATTCCGTATACGGATCTCTTCTTCAGCGCTCTAGGAACAGCGTTGGTGCGCTACGTGGACTCCATCACTCGCCCGCCCTTCAAAGTGATCGCACTCGATTGCGACAACACGCTCTGGAGAGGTATCTGCGGCGAGGACGGTCCCACTGGCGTTGAGCCGGATATTGCGCTCCAGCAATTTATGTTGGAGCAGTACCAATCCGGCATGCTGTTGGTGATGGCGAGCAAAAACAACGAGCCGGATGTACTGGAAACCTTTCGCCGCAACCCAACAATGCCGTTGCAGCTTCATCACTTTGCGGCTTGGCGTTTGAACTGGGAGTCAAAAGCGGCGAACCTGCGCTCGCTTGCGGAAGAATTATCGCTCGGTCTCGACAGCTTTATCTTTGTTGACGACAGTGCAAAGGAAATTGCGGAAGTGGAGGAAGGCGCGCCGGAGATCGTGTCGCTGATGCTTCCCTTAAGACTGCCGCAAGCGTGGGTGTTCGATCGCGCTTCGGTGACCGCCGAAGATCGCAAGCGCAACCAAACTGTCGCACAGGGCCATGAGTTCCGGCAGTTCGCTGGACACGACGATCACGCCGACACCCTGCTGCGCGAGATTGTAGATGATCGAATAAATCTCGCTTTTCGCCCCCACGTCGATGCCGCGCGTCGG
>CAXSIG010000012.1:0-427 GCA_964237255.1 uncultured Bryobacteraceae bacterium | reverse complement strand
AGGCCAGGAGTTCGGCCGGGAACTGAAACAGGCGGGCAGTCTGGAGCACTTCATTGACACTCTGAATCTTCAGTTAGCATTCGGATCCGCCACCCCGGAACGCCTTCCTCGAATCGCGCAATTAACGCAGCGTACCAACCAATTCAACTTCACAACGGTTCGACGAACGGAATCCCAGTTGACGAAAGATTTAGCCAACGGCCTGGAGTGTTTAACCGTAGAGGTGACAGACCGATTCGGCGAATATGGTTTGACCGGTGTGGTCCTATATCGGCTCCCGGGCGACCAACTGCAAGTCGATACCTTCTTGCTGAGTTGCCGCGTCTTAGGCCGCGGTGTCGAGCACAAAGTGATGGCACGGATCGCGACGGAAGCGCTAAGCCGTGGCGCAGAGACCATCGTCCTTCCTTTTGTGCCGACGCAGAAG